>JBARZO010000055.1:0-5103 GCA_049650165.1 Rubrobacteraceae bacterium | reverse complement strand
AGATATGGCTGCGCTACTCTCCTCCGGCCTGTACATAGTGGGCATGCTTACCAGCACCGTCTATGGCGTATACCCGAGGGTTCTGCCCGCCGTAAACCTGGAGAACAGCCTGACCATCTCCAACGCCGCATCTTCCACCTACAGCCAGACGGTCGGCCTCATCTGGTGGAGCATCGGCATGGTGCTGGCCGCCACCTACTTCATCATTATCTATCGACTCTTCCGCGGCAAAGTGAGCCTGGAGGACGAGGTCCACTAGCCTTCTACCAGCCTGCTAAGTCGCCCCCGACAGCACGAAAACAAGCGTCAATATCGAGATGAGCAAAACGAACCCAGCCGTGGCGCACCCCAATCCCGTGAGCGCACAAGATGCCGCCGCTCCCCGGTAGCTAGTACCTGCGGCTATCTGGGCACCATAGACTACGAGGATCACGTGCGCTGCGAGCGAGGCCATCGAAACCGCGAAAGTTATAGCTCCTAACACCGAAGATAACCAACCCTCGTCTCCCAAAACGAGTTGCAGCACCCCTGCTGGTAGCTGCACGGCGTATCCCAGCACCCACGGCGCGCAAGATACTCCCACGACCGCCACCAGGGAAGCGTAGTCCGTACGACCGTCGAACAGGCGAACGGCGAGCAGCATCAGCGCGGAGACGCTGATCCACCACACAAACGGGAACAGCAGCGCCGCAACCGGACCGAGGTTCCTGAGTGTAAGCACGACCTGCTCCAGGACCGCAGGGGAGAGCCCGGCGAACTGCTCTCGCAGATCCCCGCCGAAAACCAGGAGCGCCGTCAATACCAGATTGAGCAGCGCCCACAGGCCCACGACTCCCGCCGCAGACCACACACGACGTTGGTTGGCGGCACTCTCCAGCGTCGCGTGCGGGTTTGTGAGAACCTCGAAGATCATCCACAGACAATTCTAGCAAGCCGCCGGGCTTTCACCGGCTTCTGGGATAACATGACCCGATGTTGATCACGGTGCTCGCCGACACCCACATCCCACGCCGAGCCAAGAAGCTGCCGGAAAGACTGCTGCCGCATCTCGAACAGACGGATCTAATCCTGCACGCCGGAGACCTTATGGACCCCAAACTGCTCGATACGCTCGCCGCCTACGCCACCGTAAAAGCGGTGCGGGGCAATCTGGACCCGCCGGATGCCAGACTACCGGAGACACTGGAGTTTGATATAGAAGGCGTATCCATAGCTATGATCCACGACTCCGGTACAAAGAAAGGCCGCCAAAACCGCATGAAGCGCCGCTTCCCGGCAGCCCGCGTGGTCGTCTTCGGCCACTCGCACATCCCCTGGCTGGAAGACGAGGACGGGCTCCTGCTCCTCAATCCCGGCAGCCCGACGGATAAAAGGCGTCAACCACACTACACTTTCGCCCTTTTACACATCGAGGATGGAGATGCGCGGGCGGAGATAATCGCACTGTAGTAGCGAGATCAGGCTCGGATATAATTCCTCTTTATGGTGAAAGAGAAGCGTCCGACCGCGCGAAGTTCTGTGACAAAGAGAGCTTACGAGCCGTTCCGGGCGTTGCGCGGGGTCCGTAACGCCATTTTGTTGCTGGTTGCGGTCGTGGTCGTTGGCACGGCGGGCTACATGGTGTTGGAGGGTTGGGGATTCCTCGACGCGTTCTACATGACGATCATCTCCATCACCACCGCCGGGTACAACGAGGTGCGCCAGCTTGACACGGTGGGCCGGTTGTGGACCATGTTCGTTTTGGTGTCGGGGGTCGGCATTCTGTTCTACAGCATCGTTGCCTTTGTAGAACTCGCGGTGGAAGGAACAGTCCAAAGATATCTAGGAAGGAGGAGGATGGACGCACGGATCAGCAAACTCAGAGACCACTACGTACTCTGCGGCTACGGAAGGGTGGGACGCCAGGTGGCCGAGGAACTTTCAGAGGAAGGTGTCTCCTTCGTCGTTATCGAGAAAGACACCAAAAATGCGGATGAGTGTGCCGAAAGAGGCTACCTGGAGATTCTCGGAGACGCTTCGGAAGACGAAGTGTTGGAAGCCGCGAACGTGGGCCGCGCAAAGGCGCTCATAACCGCGCTCGACTCGGATGCGGCCAACGTCTTTATTACGCTCTCGGCCCGCAAGATGAACCCGGGCCTATTTATCGTCTCCCGGGCTGACTCCGATGGGAGCGCCGCCAAACTGGAGATAGCCGGGGCGGACCGCACGCTCTCACCCTATTCCGTGGGTGGCCGTCGGCTGGCGTCTTTGGCGACCCGTCCTTCAGTGGTCGACTTCCTCGACGTCGTGTCTCGCGGCAACCACAATATAGAGTTCCGGCTCGAAGAGTTTTCGATAGATGACGGGTCCCCGCTCGCCGGCCATACAATCGGCGAGATCGACGTGTTCGGGCGGTCCGGTGCCAGGATACTCGCGATCATAAGAGAGGGGCGGGAGTTCACCACCAACCCCACGGCAGAAGACAGCATCTTCTCGGGGGACATCCTGATCCTCCTGGGAACCCCCGAACAGATAGAGAAGCTGCAAGCCCTGGTCGAGAAGTAAATCGCTCGCCGACCGAAAAGGTTGTACTGAGATCCCACACCCACCCTTAGAATAAAGAGGTGAGAGAAAACGGACCCAGCATCGTTGGTCGCGGCGCGGCCGGCAACCCCAAAAACCGCTTCGAAACGCTCGAAATCGTGCCGGACTACGAAGACCTCGACCCCGAGGAACTCGAACCGGAGAAACCGGCGACCGTCTACCTAAAAGACCACGCCCGCTCCATCGTCACTCCCAACGACAGCCCGGACATTGGATTTGACGCGGGAATCAGCCCGTATAGAGGGTGCAGTCATGGATGCGCTTACTGCTTCTCCCGGCCGAATCACGAATACCTCGGCCTCTCGGCCGGCTTGGACTTCGAGACTAAGATACTGGTCAAAGAGAATGCACCAGACTTACTACGCAAGAAGCTTTTTTCCCCGCGCTGGGAGCCCAAAGCACTCGCGATGAGCGACTCGACCGACGTTTACCAGCCCATCGAGAAGAAGCTGAGGCTCACTCGCTGTTGTCTGGAAGTCTTGACGGAGTTCCGTAACCCGGTCGTCATCATCACCAAGAACCACCTCGTCACCCGGGATCTGGATCTCCTATCCGAACTAGCCCGCCACGATGCGGTGTCCGTGAACATCTCACTCACCACCCTCGACGACGATCTGCGGCGCGTCATGGAGCCACGAACCTCGTCGCCCAAACGCCGCCTCGCCGCCATAGAAAAGCTGGCGGGTGCCGGTGTTCCGGTCGGAGCACTAACGGCGCCGATCATCCCCGGCCTGAACGACCACGAGCTACCAAGCTTACTCCGCGCCGCCTCCGATGCCGGCGCACGCTTTGCCGGATACACGCCCGTACGGCTACCCTACGCCGTCGCACCGCTCTTCGAAGATTGGCTGGACCGACACTTCCCCGACCGCAAAGACAAAGTGTTGAACCACATCCGAGAGATTCGCGGCGGTAAGCTAAACGACCCGCGCTTCGGCTCCCGGATGAGCGGCGAGGGCGTCTACGCGGAGCACATCGCCCGGCTCTTCGAGGTGGGTTGCCGCCGGGCCGGACTCAATAACGGGCGCCGCCATTCGCTATCTACCGCCGCGTTCCGGCGCTTCGGCCAGCCGACTCTCTTCAACTGATCCGACATTGACCCCGTACTCCAACCCATCCACGAGCGCCTGCCACGAAGCCTCGATGATGTTCTCTCCGACCCCGACCGCGCCCCACATCTGTTTGCCGTCGGTGGAATCTATGAGCACGCGGGTAGTCGCCGCGGTCGCCCGATGCTCGTCCAGGATGCGGACCTTGTAGTTGGAGAGGTGGATGGCTTTTAGCTCCGGGTAGTGGGGCTCTATTGCCTGCCGCAGAGCGTTATCCAGGGCGTTTACGGGGCCGTTGCCCTCGGCGGTGGAGATGACGCGCTGGCCCTTTACAAAGAGCTTTATGGTGGCTTCGGTCCTCGCGTCCCCATTGGGGTGCTTGTCGGTGATGATCCGGAAGGTTTCGAGTTCGAAGAGCGGAGTGTCTTCGCCGGTGGCCCGTCCGATCAGGAGCGCGAGCGACGCGTCCGCCGCTTCGTAGTGGTAGCCCTCGTATTCGCGTTGCTTTATGGCGGAGAGCACCGCCGCGACATCTCCGGCTTCCAGGCCCAACTCTTCGGCCTTGGCCCGGATGGAGTTCTTGCCGGAGAGTTCCCCGACCGGCGTGCGGCGCACGTTCCCGATCGACTCCGGCGCGACGTGCTCGTAGGTCGCCGGGTCTTTGCTTATACCGTCCACGTGCAGGCCGCCCTTGTGGGAGAAGGCGCTCCGCCCGACGAAGGGCCGATGCGTGTCCGGTGTCAGGTTCATTAGCTCCGAGACGTAGTTTGAGACCTCGGTTAGTTTCTTGAGGTTTTCGTCGTTCATTACGTCAAGGTCCATCTTGAGTTGGAGGTTGGCGATGGTGGTGACCAGGTCGCAGTTGCCGCAGCGCTCGCCGACGCCGTTGATCGTACCCTGCACGTGGGTCGCGCCGGCTTCGATGGCGGCCAGGGCGTTCGCCACACCGCAGCCGGAGTCGTTGTGGGTGTGAATGCCGATCTCCACCTCAGGGAACTCCTGCACCGTCCGGGACACTATGGCTTTTAGCTCTGTCGGGAGCGTGCCGCCGTTGGTGTCGCAGAGGACGAGGGTCGTCGCGCCGGATTCAGCGGCGGCCCGCAGTACCTCCAACCCGTGATCGGGGTCGTCTTTGAAACCGTCAAAGTAGTGCTCGGCGTCGAAGATGACCTCTTTGCCCGCCTCGGCCAGGTAAGAGACCGTGTCCCTTATGGACTCAAGGTTCTCTTCGGGCGTGGTTCGCAGGACTTTCTCGACGTGCATCTTCCAGCTCTTGGCAACGATGCAGGCGACGGGGGCATAGAGCGAGGGGAGTAGCGTTACCGCCGGGTCGTCCTCGGCCCTTCCGCCCGGACGTCGGGCGCGGGTGAAGGCGACCAGCTTTGCGTTTTCCAGTTCCGTGGCATCGAAATCCTGGAAGAAGTCCATGTCTTTCGGGTTTGAGGCCGGAAAGCCCGCTTCTATGTAGTGG
>JBARZO010000054.1:0-3538 GCA_049650165.1 Rubrobacteraceae bacterium | reverse complement strand
CCGTAACGGTCACCGAGGGAGGCGCTTCGGCGCAGCAGTCCGCCGCACAGCCGCTGCCCACGACCGGCGGCCTTTCGCTCTCGATTCCGCTAGCCATAGCGTTGATGGTCGGTGGCGCCCTGGGCTTCATGTTCCTGAGGCGGCGCATTTCTTAGCCGCAGAGGTTCAGGGGATCGAGGGAGCAGCCTGCGCTTCCTCGGTCCTCTGTTTCAGGGAGCAGATCTTCTGAAGGTCAGATCTTTGCGCAGGCATTAGAATGGCCGGGTGAAAGGTGCGGCCAAGAACTTTCAGATACCGATCTTCCTGGGATTCACGATAATCTTCTGGGCTTCGGCGTTCGCCGGAATCCGGGCGGGGCTCGAAGAATATAGCCCGGGTCACGTCGCCCTCGTCCGATTGTCGGTCGCGGCGTTGGCGCTGTTGGTTTATGCCTTCATCGTGAAGATGCCGCTGCCGGAACTGCAGGACTTGCCAGTTATTCTGCTCTGTGGGTTTCTGGCCTTCACTGTTTACCATGTGACGCTCAACTACGGGGAGGTAACGGTAACGGCGGGACCGGCGAGCCTTCTGGTGAATACGGCCCCCATTTTCACTGCTTTGCTGGCGACTGTTTTTCTAGGGGAGCGGTTGCGGATTCTCGGATGGGCCGGGATGGTGGTGAGTTTCTTTGGGGCCGCCCTGATCGCGCTGGGCGAAGGCGAAGGCTTACGATTCGCACCGGGGGCATTTATCATCCTGATCGCCGCCGTCTCCGTGAGCATCTACCTCGTGATCCAGAAGCCCTATCTCCAGAAATATGGTTCCTTGAACTTCACCGCTTACGCTATCTGGGCTGGGACGCTCTTCACGCTGGTATTCTTGCCGGGGCTCTTCGGAGAAGTACGCGAAGCTCCCATCGGCGCCACGCTCGCCCTCGTCTACCTGGGCATCTTCCCGACGGCCATTGCTTATGTAACCTACGCCTACGTGTTTTCGCAGCTCTCAGCTTCGCGGGGTGTGAGTTTTCTGTATTTGGTGGGGCCTATGGCGTTTTTGATCGCCTGGATCTGGCTCGGCGAAGTCCCGAGCTTGCTCTCGTTCGTCGGGGCCGGCATCGTTCTGTTGGGTGTGGTCATAGTCAATACTCTCGGACGTACGCGGTAAAATATCTGTCCTAAGGTATCCGACACAGGCGGTTTATATGGAGACTGAAAAAGAGCAAACTCATCGGATCAACCCAGGAACCCGCATCGGGCACGTACACTTAAAGGTCGCCGACATCGAGCGGGCTTTGGGATTCTACAGGGACATACTCGGCTTCGAGGTGATGCAATGGTACGGGGAAGATGCGGTTTTTCTCTCAGCCGGCGGCTATCATCACCACATCGGACTCAATACCTGGATGAGCAAAGGCGCTCCGCCGGCGCCGCGAAGTTCAGCCGGGCTTTTTCACCTCGCTATTCTTTACCCCGAGCGTCGGGATCTGGCACAAGCCCTGAAGTGGCTAGTGGAAGCCGACTACCAGCTAGACGGAGCCTCGGATCACGGCGTCTCCGAAGCCCTGTACCTCCGCGACCCTGATGGGAATGGGGTGGAGTTGTACGTGGACCGACCGGAAGAAGGATGGCCGCGCGCGACCGACGGTGGGCTGGCGATGGTCACGGAACCGTTGGATTTGGAGAGCCTTCTTGCGGAGCTGGACGATACAGAAGACGGACGGTAAAAAGAGGATCTACTGCTACAGCGCCGTAAGCATGACCAGCAGGATCAGGGCCACGCTCAAGAGCAACCCGCACGAGCAAGCCAGCCAGATCGTGCGTTCTCCGCGCCCGACGCCCTCCAGAGAAGCCCTATAGGCGAAGAATATTGCCGCGATGCCGACCGGGAATGACAACAAATAGAGACTGAGTATAGTCATCGGTGCTAGATAGCTTATCCTTTCTGGCGAATTTTGGACGCTACAAGAAGGACCTTAGCCTGTAACGGTGAACGATCCGTAAACGAGCTTACTTATTTCGTCTGGGCAAATGTAGCCGTTGCGTGGGCTGCGGCGTCGGAGAGATTGTCTAGCGCCTTACGGTTGAGGTTGTCCAGGTCGTCGCAGGCCCGATGGTAGCAACCGTCGTATGGCTCGCCCGGATCGCCGCCGTAGATGTCGGCCTGCCGATCCGTCTTCTCGCTACTATCCCCGGAGAAGATTCCGCCCACTGGGACATCTTCGGCTTCAAAGGGACCGTGGTCTGAGCGTCCGGAGAGGTCAAAGGTGTCCGCCTCGATATCCTGAGTTTCGAAGTAGTTTTCGAAGACTTGCGTTACCTGCGGAGTGCCGTATAGAAAAGGAACATAGTTGGGCGAGCCGACCATGTCGAAGTTCAGATAGACGGAGATGTCGTCTAGTTGGCCCGCGTCGAGCTCGTCGACGTAATGCCGGGACCCCAATATGCCCAACTCCTCAGCACCCCAGAAAGCGAACCGGACCTGGTTGCGGGGACGCTCTTCGGACTGCGCTAGCTCTTCAGCGATCTCCAGTATCGTTGCCGAGCCTGAACCATTGTCGTTGATACCGGGACCGTTGGGAACCGAATCCAGGTGCGCGCCGACGACCACCGAGTTCTCTTTATCGCCGCCGGGCAAAGTAGCTATGACATTGTTCGTGACGCCTGAACCAGCGTCCGATTCGACTGAGATCCGGGTCCCTGCGCCATCGAGCTGCGCAAGCTCTTTTCCAACAGCGACGCTAGTGGCGAGCACGGGGATTTCGGCTCTGGCTTCACCCAGGCTTGCTTGAAACGTGCCGGTTTCCCCTTCTGAACCGGTATTGGAGATAAGCGCAGCCGTTGCTCCGGCGTCCGTTGCGTTCTCCACCTTTACCTCGAAGGTGCAGCTTCCGCGTCGGAGTAGCGCGATAGAGCCCTCTCGAAAGTTAGCGAAATCTTCTGCTTCGCAACCACTGGTAGAGTCCGGGCCGCCTTCTTCTGGTTCGGCGAAATCTGCGGGTTCTACGATAGCCGTTACTTCACCTTCACCCGAGAATTCCACAGCGGTAAAATCATCACCCCGGGCGTAGGCTTCGGAGCCTGGAACGGTGCGTTCGAGGTTTGCGTTTACCGTCTTTGCGGAGTCCGGGAGATCCAATGTTTGCATCTCGACTTGGTAGCCCGCCTCTCGCAGTTTATCCGCAACGTATTCAGCCGAGGCGTCGTAGCCGGCGGTTCCGGCGGCGCGATTCCCGTCGTTTTCTCTGGCGATGTTGGCGAAGCGGCGCTCGTGTTCCAAGATACCTTCGGGTGTTATGGCTTCGCGGAGTTGGGCGGAGAGTTTTCCGTTGTCTTCAGGGTTGGTTTCTGAAGGGGTATCGGCTCCTGTCGCGCCCAGGAGGGTCACAAGGCCGACGCCTCCGGAGACCAAGATCAGGGCCAGTATGCCCGCGAGAATTAGCTTGGTTTGAGTCATTATTACGGCCTGAATTTATCACAGCGGGTATTCAGAGCCGCTATTGGATATGGTCTCCGGCGCGATAGAATGCGGAGATGGGTTTAGAAGGCATAGGAAAATTGCT
>JBARZO010000053.1:0-2725 GCA_049650165.1 Rubrobacteraceae bacterium | reverse complement strand
GCACTCGGAGGTGAAGTGGAGCTCAGGCATGCAGCAGTTACCGGGAAAGAGGCAGTCGAAGTCTTCGAGCAGACCCCCATCCTCGTAGTCGTCGCGAAAGTCATCGTCGTGGTCTTCGTCGTAGACCCGGAACGGGTCGCGTGCTTTGTCGCGGGTGTGCATCGTTGTCCTCCTTATTCGCGGATTGGTGGCTTAGTAAGTTAGGCGGCGGGATCTTCAGCCGGAGGCTCGATTTCGAGGACATTGCCGAGGCCTTCGCCGGGCGGTTCGTGGAAGTTGAACCGGTCGAGACCTGCCAAACCTTGGGGAACGGGATCAGCGAAGAAGGCGATCAGTACCGTCTCCAGCGCGCCCTCGCGCTCGCAAAGCATCGAGGTCCTTGCTCCTGCAAATCCCCGCGGCGCGTCGGCCCGTTGCGTCCTCACAGCCCAGTAGAACTCTGGCGCCCTTTCGTGCCCTGCTTCTTGCTCCCTAGCGGAGCTGTCGGCGACGCACAGGAGCGTGTGGATTCGGCCGGAGGTTGTTGGCCGCCTCCCGAGCACGAGCGTAGCCTCCCCAGCCAGGTCGTCCGCGTTCATGGCGAGGAGAGCCCGGTACGTCCCGAGTCGCCGGCCTTTTCGTCCCTTCAGACGCTGCCTGATCTTGCGGGCCCGGCGCTCGATAGGGTCGAGGGCCAGGTAGGCTCCCGCGTCCATCAGCGCGGCCGAGAGGCGCATCCTGGTCCGCTCGCAGACGGACACCCACCAGACGGTTATCAGGCCGACGAGCGCCGACCAAATCCTGGCGATCAAGTGCCACAGCACCAGTCAAGGAGGGCTAACCTCGCGTTCGGCCAGTCATCAACAACGGCCAGGTCTTCGGCGGCCACGTCTTCGTCGGCATCTAGCGAAGCAGGAGCCCGGAGTACGCTCCACCTCAGCTCCCCTTCCTCGGGACCTCGCCGGGAAGTGCCCCACTCGGAAAAGCCGCGCTTTAACTCGACGGCGAGCTCTTGGAGCCGGCCATCCTCATCCACGCACGAGGCGAGGGTCATGGACATCACGCCGGGGGAGATCTCCTCTCCGCCCAAGGCTCCGAGCACCGTCCAGCGCCCGAAGAGGGCTGCCATGAGCCCCGAGAGACGCTTCTCGACGGAAAGGACGATCCGCTCGGTGCCGGTGGTCTCCGACAAGGCGAGCAAGATAAGGGCCAAGTCACCGGCAGTCCGGCTGCTTCGCGCAGCGAGCCCGTCGGCGAGTGGCACCCCGCGATGATGTTTGCGGCGGGCCATCACGCGGCCTCAGTCGTCTCGGTGTCGCCCGCCCGGGACCCCGCCCGGGACCCTGCCTGGTACAGGTACGGACTTTCGGCCTCCCAGACCGCCGCGGAGTATGCGTCCTCGGGGAGCCAACCCTCTGCGGCGTGGCTGTCGGTGAGCTGTAGATCCTCCTCAGCATCCTCACAGAGCCGGTCGAGGACCTCGCCGTAATCGGCCTCGGCCGAAGGGTCTGCGAGCGCCTCCGTGAATCGCGCGCCCATCGTGGACGCGAGCGCGAGAGCTTGGGCGTCCTCTTCGTCCATCCGGTCGAGCCCCGCTGTGTACTCCTCGGGAAATGCTTCCGCTATCCGGTCGGCAAGACCCTTCGACCCCGTCGTGGTGATCGTGGTCATCTCCGGCTCCTTTCTGGCGCGTTCGCGCCCTCTTCCACTACACCCTCCCCAAGACCCGGAAACCGGCGGGCAGTCAAGGGTCTCGAAGAGGCCCTTTACGGGACGGCGGGGACCGGGTAGAGGCCTTTGGAGGGGTTGGAGAAAGGCGCCCGGCCGCAACGCTACGCTCGCAGAAGTTCCACTCACATGGGGTTCAGAGCAGCCAGGATGAGTAGAGTGCGCGTAGAGACGCAGACTCGTCGTATAATGGAGACATGAGCGAGAGACAAAAACCCGAGGGACCCGGCAGCGTACCTGAAGAAGAGATCGTTCCGCGCGGCCGGAAGATCTACGAGAGCTCCGTTCGTCCGGGGTTGCTACCTCAAGACGAGGGTAAGTTCGTGGTGATCGACGTCCTTGGCGACGGTTATGCCGTGGACGAGGAAGAGGAAGAAGCGTTCGTCAGGGCCTCAGAACAGGCCAGTCCGGAGGCGCTCTTTTTCTTCGCCCGCGTCGGGCAAGACGGCGCCCCGGTTCCTGCCCACCGCATCGGCGCGTTCTAGCGTCTTTTGGAAACCTAGGAAACCTAGCAGCTACAAACAATGTCAAATGGTGAGAGGAACAAAGAAGGGGAGCAGATGCGCGGTCGTGTCGGAGAAGGTGCGCACGAAGTCCTTCTTAGCGTAACGGTCTCCGGTCCTACAGGGGAACGGACGGAGCTTGAGGCTGTCGTGGATACCGGCTTTACGGGCGCGCTATGCCTCGGCGCCGAGCAGATAGAGGACCTTGGCCTGCCCGTGGTGGGTCGGGGCGCCGCGGTCCTGGCGGACGGTCGGGCAGTGGAGACCCGCTACCACCGCGGCCGGGTACTGTGGCACGGTCGCGAGCGTGGCGTGCAGGTGATCTCCGCGGAGGGTGGACCGCTTATTGGGATGGGCCTTCTGCGCGGCGGCCTCCTCACGATAGAGGTAGTCCCCGGAGGCGAAGTCTCGGTCGTAAAACTTTCATAAGCGTAATTAGCGGTACATGTATGCAGCGGGGCAGCCTGTTGCAAAGCGCGGGACGAATACATCCCAGCGCTGGAACAGGGTGTACT
>JBARZO010000052.1:0-5255 GCA_049650165.1 Rubrobacteraceae bacterium | reverse complement strand
GCCAAAAAGCGCGCCGCGCTTGGCGTCGGCCGCTCCTTTTTTGCGTTTGATCGTGGACCATTTACTATGACCGCTCAATGCCGCACACCTCCTGCAAAAAGTACTCATGAAACCTCAAATCGTCCGTAAGCTCCGGATGGAACGCCGTCACCAGGATATTATCCCCCCGCGCGGCAACCACCCGCTCATCTATCTTAGACAAAACTTCGACCCCCGGCCCGACGTCCTCGAAGAACGGCGCCCGGATAAACACCCCCGTGAACGGCTCCTCGAAACCCTCCACGTCCAGGTCGGCCTCGAAGGAGTTGACCTGCCGCCCGAACCCGTTCCGCTCCACCAGCGCGTTCATCAGGCCGAGCAAGGGTTGGCGCGGCCCCGTCGTGGCTGACGCCGCGAGCACCATCCCGGCGCACGTCCCCCACACCGGTCCGCCCTGGTAGAAGTACGCCCGGATGCTGTCCAGGAGCCCGTACTCGACCATCATCCGTCCGATGGTCGTTGACTCGCCCCCCGGCACGATAATCCCCGCCAATTCCTGTACGTCTTCTTGAGTACGCACCTCGACGGGTTCGACGCCGAGTTTTTTGAGGATCTGGGCGTGTTCCTGAAAGTCGCCCTGGAGCGCGAGTATCCCGATCCTGGGTCTGTCGCCGTTACCAGCCACGGACCGCCATGCGCTCCGCTTCCGGCAGGTCGCCCATCTCCTTGCCGACCATAGCCTCACCCAAGCCCCGGCTGACGTCGGCGATCACTTTCGGGTCGTTGTAGTGAGTCGTCGCCTTGACGATTGCATTCGCCCTATGCGCCGGATCCCCACTCTTGAAGATTCCACTGCCCACGAACACACCGTCCGCCCCGAGCTGCATCATCAGGGCCGCGTCGGCGGGCGTGGCTAGTCCGCCGGCGGTGAAGAGCACTACCGGTAGGCGGCCGTTCTCTGCTACCGATTTAACGATCTCGTACGGCGCGCCCAGATTCTTGGCCTCCGCCATAACCTCCCCGGAGTCCAGTGTAGTAAGTCGCCGGATGCCGCCGAGTATGGAGCGCATGTGCCGGACGGCCTCGACGACGTTGCCGGTCCCGGCCTCGCCTTTCGAGCGGATCATGGCCGCCCCCTCGCCGATACGCCGCAGCGCCTCGCCCAGGTTGGTCGCGCCACACACGAACGGAACCTCGAAGCCCCACTTGTCCACGTGGTTCGCCTCGTCGGCGGGCGTCAGGACCTCGGACTCGTCCACGTAGTCCACCTCCAGAGCCTGGAGCACCTGGGCTTCTACGAAGTGCCCGATGCGGGCCTTCGCCATTACGGGGATGCTGACGGCCTCCTGGATACCGGAGATCATCTCCGGATCGCTCATCCGGGCCACGCCGCCGTCCGCTCGGATGTCCGCGGGCACCCGTTCGAGCGCCATCACGGCGACTGCCCCGGACTCCTCGGCGATCTTTGCTTGTTCGGCGTCTACCACGTCCATGATGACCCCGCCCTTGAGCATCTGTGCCATCCCGCTCTTTACCCGGAAAGTACCGGTTTGGTGTCCGTTCTCGGCCATGCTTTTCTCCCTGAAGGCTTACTAGAATCTATAAGCGTTATCTTACTACCGGCGGCCCCCGCCGCCAATGGGCTGGCCCCTCTTTCGGCCTAACGCTTCTTGGACTGTTTGGCGCGCTCTTTGCTGTACTCTTCCGAGAACTTCTTCCAAAACGCCTGTAGCCCGTGAGTAGCCGCGCGCTTGGCCGCCGGAAAGGCGAGGCTGGCCTCCTGGCGTGCGACCTCGCCCAACTTCTGCCAGGCGCGGCCCTGCGTTACTTTCTCAAGAGTCCCGCTTTTATTCCAGCGTGCCACTTGCTTCCCCTCACTCTATCTCGATCTTCTGCCGCCGCGTAGCCGGCGTCTCTTCCGGCGGCTTCTCCGGCCGCGCCAGCGCCCCGACACCCTTCAAAGCCTCGAAGCCCGCCTTGCGGAAGTGTCCCGCTGCCCGCACCCTACGCTCGCCCGGAACCAGCAGATACGCCACCGCCCCGAGCAAAGATCCCTTCTTTCGGGGCTGCTCAGGCTCCGTCATCTTCCAACCTCACCTTCAATTGCCCGTCCTCGATACTCGCCCCGGCAGCTATGAGCCGGGCCATAGAGTCGGGCAGCAAGATGTTCCGCTTATACCCCCCGACCCGAACGAACAGCTCTGCGCCCTTCTTGGAGAGGTCCACGCTCTTCTTGTCGGCCAGCGGCAAGTTCAGCGTTACCTCGTACCCACCGTTCCGCTTCGCTATGTCGTGCGTCGCGCCCTTGAACATCACGTCCAACGGCTCCGTGTCCTCGAACACGTCCTCCGAGAGCGCCGCGAGGGCTTCCAGCCCGTACATCTCCCGGTCGAAAAGCCGGGCTTTGAGTAACGGTATCGGCGAGAAGGATTCCTCGATAGTAGCCAGATGCTTCTCCTGGGACTCGCGCCAGCCCTCGAAGTACGGGTCTTTTATCTCGTCCGGCAAGAGCCGATTCACGACTACGGCGTCTACGCCATAGTCGTAGAGGTTCAGGTATGTGTAGGCGCGGCGGGCCTCTGCGACGACCATCTTTTCGGCGTTCATGACGAGTCGGACGGAGGCGTTGTCGCGATCCGTCAGAATGTCTTCGACGCCGATGATCGCGTCGTAGAAACGCTGGGCGGCGTTGAAGAAGTTTTCCTCCGGGATCGGGGGCAGCGAGTTGCTCCGGCGGAGGAAGGGGCGGGCGATGCCGGCGACCTTTCGTTGAATCGGGAAGATCTTCTCCACATACCAACTCATCTGGTCCGGCAAACTCAACAGCTTCAACGTCTCGCCGGTCGGCGCAGCGTCAACGATCAGGGCGTCGTAGAAATCCTCCCGGTAGTGCTGCCGCACCATGAGAAGCCCGAAGAGTTCGTCCATACCGGGAAGCATCGCCAGCTCCTCGGCGGCCAGGGATTCGGCGCCCTGCCACTCGAAGAGGGTGGTCATGTAGTCCTGGATCTCCGACCAGTGCTCCTCGATCAGGGTCGTGTAATCCATCTCCTGCGCCCAGAGCCCGGTCTCCAACTCTTTCGGCTCCGGCCCGACCTCCACGTCGAAAGCATCCGAGAGCGAGTGCGCCGGGTCGGTGCTCATCACAAGCGCCCTCTTACCGCTACGCGCAGCCTTCAGCGCCGTAGCCGCCGCGACGCTCGTCTTGCCAACGCCGCCCTTGCCGGTATAGAGGATTGTTCGCACTAGAGAATTATACCCCGCCGCCACCGGCGGGCCGCCGCTCCCGCTCGAAGCTTTGCTGGGCCTCGACGGTTCGTATAGCCTCCGGCACCGCCTCCAGGCGTCCCTTCGCTATCTCCTCTCCGGTATCGTCACAAATACCGTAGGAGCCTTCTTCGATCTTCTTCAGCGCGCGGTCCATATACCCCGAGCGGTGTTCTAGTTGCTCACCAATACTCGCATCCATCTCGCGGGAGAAGATCTGCTGGCTCATATCTCCCGAGTCAAGCTCACCATCCTGCTCGTCCTGGCTCCTGTCCCGCTCATCCTCTTCCATCCCGCGCCGCATTTGGACCAACTCTTCTTTCAGATCCTGTAGTCGTTCCTTCTGTTGCGCTATGAAATCTTTGTCTAGCCCGTTATTCGCCAAAGTTACTCCTAAGTAGATCTCTTGAGGTCTAAAGATACTCGTAAGGAGAGACTATCACTACACGTTGGCGGATGCTCGTATCTGGGATTTCGCTTTCACCGGAGGTTGTTGCGGCCTACGTCCCCAGGACAACAGACGCTCGATCCGGGTCAGCCTCTGCCCAGCGGGCTTGGGCTGCTCCCACAGCTCTACGCGCAGTTCCGATTCGCGGGCGAAGACGCGCACGTGCGTCAGCACGAACTTCGAGACGAACACCGATGGGCCTTTGAGGTGCGGTGTTATGGGTTGGAGTTGGCGCAGCCAACACCCGGAGTTGACCATCACAGCCTTGCCGCCGTTCGGTTTCATCACCTCGTCCAGAGAGGGTAAGTGAGTATGGCCGGAGACGAAAACGTCTATCTCTTGCGGGTCTATAGAAGCGTCCATCGGCGGGAGAACTTCGCCCTCCAGAATAGCCTCCACCTTGCGCCGGGAAGCCTCGGCGGGCGAGTAACGCGGCTTCTCACCGAAGCTCACGTTGGAAACGGCCTTACGCACGGCCCGACGGATGATCAGAAGAAAGACCGCGAAAATGACCAGGGCGGTAAACCCAAACGCGGCAATCTCTGTGAAGAACAGGTGTGCTGCGGGCAACTCCTGGAAGCCTCCGAAGAACCGTGTAGCGTCTCCACGAGATACCGAGATCGCATAAGCCGCCGCCCGGTAGACGACGTACGCCACGAACAACGGCAGCAGCAGGTAACCGGCTACCTTTCCGACGAAGTCGTAGAAGTAGCGGCTCGCTACCCACTGCGGGATCGACGACAGCGGAAAGACGTTTTTTATCTCCCCGAGGTTCAGCCCCGGTTTCACCTCACCAAGCGGCGCGATCCGTCGCGTAAAATCCATCACCACGTGATGTCCCAACGGCGTGTCCAGCGGGTCTTCGTAGTCTCTTACCGTATTGACCGAATCCAACTGGTTCCCGTGCTCGCAGTAGATAGTGCGGCGTCTACCGTCAACCTCTATAGAAGCCGTGTAGTAGAACGCGAACTCATCGACCAAACCTCGCTCTCGCAAAGTCTTCTGGATTTCTGGATTCCACCAAACTTCGGCGTCGTGGTTGCCGGGCAGGTAGATCACACGCTTGCCGTCCGATTCCCGAAAACTCTTGAGTGATGCAAACATATCTTCGTACTCGGGACGCTCGATAGTCAGCGAAGCCCGGTTCATCCCCTCGGGTACGTCACCTATCTGTAGGAAGTCGAAAAAGTCGCCGGCCAGAATCAACTCCACCGGCCCCTCGTGATCTGCCAGCTCATCCAAAAGAGCCTGCAACTCCTCGGGAGACTCGAACCCATCACAGCCAGGGTCGCCCCCGATGTGCGAGTCCGAGACGAAGACGACCAGCGTATTCTCTCGCAGTTCCAGCATCCCCACGAACCATACAACAAAAAAGAAACCGGCCTCGCCCACCAGGCGGTCAAAAGCTGGCCGCTGACGAGCTGACCGGCTGATCAGCTAAAAAGCAATAAAAAATGGGCGACGACCTACTCTCCCACAGGGTCTCCCCTGCAGTACCATCGGCGCGGGCGGGCTTAACTTCTCTGTTCGGAATGGGAAGAGGTGTATCCCCGCCGCTATC
>JBARZO010000051.1:0-31971 GCA_049650165.1 Rubrobacteraceae bacterium | reverse complement strand
ACTGGGGGATCACGAAGGCTGACATCGGGGTTAGGGACGGACGAATCGCCGGGGTCGGTAAGGCCGGTAACCCGGACACGATGGACGGTGTGACGCTGGAGATCGGACCTTCCACCGAGATCATCGCGGGCGAGGGGATGGTCACCACGCCCGGCGGCATCGACGCCCACATCCACTTCATCTCACCCCAGCAAGCCGACGAGTCCATAACCTCCGGCGTCACCACCATGCTCGGCGGCGGCACCGGCCCCGCCACCGGCACGAACGCCACGACCTGCACCCCCGGCGCCTGGAACCTCCACCGGATGCTCCAGGCGACAGATAGTCTCCCGCTCAACTTCGGCTTTCTCGGAAAAGGAAACTCTTCCCGACCGGAGCCACTGTACGAGCAGATCGAAGCCGGGGCAGCCGGCCTCAAGCTGCACGAAGACTGGGGCACGACACCCCAGGCCATCCGAACCTGCCTCACGGTCGCCGACGAGATGGACGTGCCGGTCGCTATCCACACCGACACCCTGAACGAGTCCGGTTTTGTAGAAGACACGACCGAAGCGTTCGAGGGCCGGGCCATCCACACCTACCATACCGAGGGCGCGGGCGGCGGCCACGCCCCGGACATAATGAAGCTCTGCGGCGAGCCGAACGTGCTCCCCAGCTCCACCAATCCGACCCGCCCTTATACGGTCAATACCATCGACGAGCACCTCGACATGCTCATGGTCTGCCACCACTTGAGCCGCGAAGTTCCCGAAGACGTGGCCTTTGCCGAGAGCCGCATCCGGGCTGAGACTATTGCGGCGGAGGACGTGTTGCACGACCTCGGGGCCCTCAGCATGATCGCCTCGGACTCCCAGGCGATGGGCCGGGTGGGTGAGGTTTGGATCCGCACTCTCCAAACCGCAGACAAGATGAAGCGCCAGCGCGGACCGCTTTCTGAAGACTCCGACCGCAACGACAACCACCGCGTAAAACGCTACGTCGCCAAATGCACCATAAATCCCGCCATAACCCACGGCATATCGGAGCACGTCGGCTCCATAGAGGCCGGCAAGCTCGCTGACATCGTTCTGTGGGAACCGGCCTTCTTCGGCGTCAAGCCGGAGATCGTCGTGAAAGGCGGCTTTATCGCCCACGCCCAGATGGGCGACCCGAACGCCTCCATCCCGACTCCCGAACCCGTCCTCCATCGTCCCATGTTCGGCGCTTTCGGCTCCGCCATGCGCGATACTTGTCTAACCTTCGTCTCGCAGGCCGCCGCAGAGAATGGTTCGCTGGCGGGTTTGGACCTCGGAAAGAGTCTTACGCCGGTTCAGAATACCCGGAGGATCGGCAAGAAGGATATGGTCCACAACGACTTGCTCCCGGACATACAAGTTGACCCGGAGACCTACGAGGTGTGCGTGGACGGAAAAATAATAACCAGCGAACCGGCGGAGAAACTCTCGCTGGCCCAACGCTATTTCCTCTTTTAATGCGCGCCGAAGCCTTGCTGAGCCTTCTACAAGTCTCCGATACTGCGTTCCCGACCGGAGCCTTCGCTCACTCCATGGGCCTCGAAGCCTTCTACGACGGCGGAGAACTCAAAGAAGCCGGTGACCTCCGGCGTTTCGTGAAGCTCTCACTGAGCTCTATGGCTACCTCCGATTGCGTAGCCTTGAGAGCGGCGTATGGGACGGATTCCGTCGAAGAGCTGATTCGTATAGATAAGCTACTCACCGCGACGAAGCTCACGCGGGAGTTGCGCGAAGCCGGGGCCGCCACTGGCCGGCGATTCCTGGCGAGCGTGGATGCGATGGGCATTGGGGACGACCTGTTGAGCGGGTTCGGGGCTTCCGTGAAAGACGGACTTTCTCCGGGTAACCTGGCGGTTGGGTTTGGGGTCGCGGCTCCGGCGTTGGACGCGGATCTCTCCAATGTCTTGTACGCGTATCTGTATTCGACCGTCGCGTCGCTGGTCGCTGCGGGGCAGAAGCTCATCCCACTCGGCGGCAGCACTGCCCAACGGGTGCTTTATGGGTTGCAAGTAAAGATAGCCGGGGCCGTCGAGTCGAGCGAGAGCTTGCAGGTAGATGGGATGTATGCCTTCGCGCCGACGATAGACGTCCGTTCGATGTTGCACGAACGACAGAGGATCAGACTGTACATATCTTGAAGGAGGATGCATTGGATACTTTGAGGCTTGGCGTCGGAGGACCGGTAGGTTCCGGCAAGACGGCGTTGGTTGCCGAGTTGTGCCGCCGGATGGGGGACGAGTTAGAGATCGCCGCCGTCACAAACGACATCTATACCCGCGAGGACGCTGAGTTCCTGCAACGGGCCGCCGTACTACCGGAAGGCCGGGTCGTCGGCGTCGAGACCGGCGGTTGCCCTCACACCGCCATCCGGGATGATGTTTCTATGAACCTTGAGGCAGCCGAAAAACTGGAACGAGACTTTGACCTCGACCTGCTCTTTATAGAGAGCGGGGGCGACAATCTCGCGGCCTCCTTCAGTCCCGAGCTAGTGGACGCCGCCATCTACGTCGTGGACGTGGCCGGAGGGGACAAGGTCCCGCGCAAGGGTGGACCCGGCGTCACCCGTTCGGAGTTGCTCGTAGTGAACAAGGTAGATCTAGCTCCACTCGTAGGAGCAGACCTCTCCATTATGGAACACGACGCTGCCGAACTCCGGGGCGAAGCGCCGACACTTTTTTCCTCCGTGCTGCACGGCGACGGCATGGAAGCGGTCGTGGAGTGGGTAAGAGAGGCCGTCGGGCAACGAGAATGGGTCCCGGCGGTTTCCAACGCCCGCCCCGACCATCACGACCACCCGCACCCTCACTAAAAGACCTGAAAAGGCGGACTGTACAATGACTGGATGGTCACCGACGAGCGCGCCGCCGAGGTCCAGAAGTTACTCGAAAGAACGCGAGAATGGGCTTCCCGAAAGGCCGACGTAGTGGCGGTCGGGGTGGTCGGTTCCTGGGCCCGCGGCGATGCCCACATGGACTCTGACGTAGACCTCGTGTTGCTCACCATGGCCAAGCAGGACTATCTCGAGGACGAATCCTGGGTGCGGGAGCTCGGAGGCCTCCGGGTAATCAGGACGGAACAATGGGGACCAACGATGACAGAGCGACGGTTCGTGCTCAATTCCGGCCTGGAAGTCGAGGCTGGAATCGCCCTGCCTTCGTGGGCCGCGACAGATCCTGTAGATTCCAACTTGCCGCCAATAATCCAGGAAGGTTTTCGAATCCTGTACGATCCGGAAGGTTTGCTGGCGCGTCTAGTGGAAGCGTGTCGTTGATGCTGGAAGCTTCCTCCAATGCGGCTTATGCGGTGCAACGAGGCTCTCTCCGACTAGCGTTCGATCTCCGAAGAGACCGTACCGTTCTCGCTGACCGGCACGCCTCGACACCTTTCGGGGCTGTGCGGGCCGGTTATCCGGACGCTTCCGGGATGGCGGAAGTCCAGGTCACAAACCCGGCCGGCGGCGTTCTCGGCGGTGATCGCTTAGATATAACAGCCACGCTCGCTCCCGGCAGCGCGGCCACGATCCTCACCCAGGGTGCGACAAAAGTCTACAAAGGCGAAGAAGCCCGACAGGAGGCTCTTTTCGATGTCGGAAAAAGCGCGTTGCTAGAGTACCTGCCACACCATCTCATACCTTACGCCGGTTCTAGCTACCGGCAGACTACAGAGTTTCGTCTCGCCGAAGGTGCAACGCTGATCGCCTGGGACGCCTGCTCCCCCGGCCGCGTGGCGCGGGGCGAACGCTTCGACTTCGACAACCTCAGCAATAGGACGAAAATTTTCAGGTGCGGGATGCCGCAGGTGATGGACGGATTCGAGCTATCGGGAGGCGGTGAACCGTTCGGCAGCTATTCTTATGTGGGAACGCTTTACTTGATCTCCGCCTCAGATCTCTCACCTCTCGCCGAGAAGCTCCACGGCACTGTAAACTCTCTTCCTGGCGCCCTGGCTTCGGCTAGTGTTCCCTCTCCGAACCTCTGCGTGATGCGAACGATGACGCGGAACGCCCCGGCTTTGTACCGAATGCTGAACGATTGCCGGGCGACGACCCGCTCTTTTCTTGATCTCCCGGCTCCGCCGCGTCAGGTGTGGTAGCGTACTCAAGGGGGAAAGAGGAAAACTAGCAGTCAAAGATCAGAAGAGGTGCATGTAGATGCAACTGTTCGGAAAACTTATAGATCACCATGAGGCCGTCCGGCTTGTGTTGAACAACACTCCCAGATTGTCCGCGGAGAACACGCTGCTGGAAAAAGCCCAGGGGCTCGTTCTATCCGGAGATCTGAAAGCCCGTTTCGACTCTCCGCCCTTCGATAACTCGGCGGTGGACGGCTACGCGGTTCGGAGCGCCGATGCTGAGGAGGGAAGCGTTTTCCAGGTCGTGGATGAGGCTCCGGCGGGCCGTCCAGCGCAGAAGAGCGTGGGGGAGGGTGAAGCTATCAAGATCTTCACCGGCGGTGTTATCCCGGAAGATGCCGACGCGGTGGTTATGGTCGAGAACACCTCCGGCTGGGGCGAAGAGTTCGAATTGAAGAAACCTGCTGAGCCGGAGCAGAACATCCGTCGCAGTGGCGAGGATGTGCGAGAAGGAGACGTCATCTTGCGCGCGGGTACGGAGATCGGGGCGCCAGAGATCGCCCTGTCCGCAACCCAGGGTTACGGGCAGCTGCCCGTCTACCGGAGACCGAAAGTCGCCGTTCTCTCGACCGGCACAGAGCTGGTGACGCCGGGTGAGCGGGACCTCTACCCTGGTGAGATCTACGACTCAAACTCCTTCGCGATGCTCGCCCAGGCCCGCGAGGCCGGCGCCGATGCCTTCCGAGTCGCCGCCGCCTCCGATGACGCAGACGTGCTTCGCGACACTATACAAGGAGCCCTGGAAAGCGCCGATGTGGTCGTAACTAGTGGTGGCGTGTCGGTGGGGGAGAAGGATCTCGTGAAGAGCACTCTGTTGGACCTCGGTGTGGAGCAGGTCTTCTGGGGTGTAAAGCTCAAGCCGGGCAAGCCGGTTTTCTACGGTATTCAGGAAGACTCACGTTTCTTCGGCCTCCCCGGCAACCCGGTCTCGGCGATGGTCTGTTTCGAGTTGTTCGTCAGGCCCGCGCTGACGGAGATGATGGGTCGTGAAGACAAAGAAAGGCCCCGCATCCAGGTGTACTTCGACGACGAGATGAGCAACCGACTCGGCAGGATGCACGCCATGCGTGTGAGCCTGGAACGCACCGAGAAAGGCTGGCGGGCTAAGTCCGTAGGAGCACAGGGATCTGGGCTCGTAAGCTCACTGACGAAGGCCGACGCGCTCGCCCTGATCGGACCAGAATCCGAAGCTCGCGCGGGAGAGCCGGTCGAGGCTATCGTGTTGCGCGAAGACGTGGTCGCCGGTTATTAAGTGATGGGAGAAAGAAACCAGATGGTAGAATCGAGTATCTAATGTTTGAGACGGATCACGAAGACAATATCTTCCGGCGGCGGCTGATGAAAGAGGTTTCTACGGGTATTCCCGTAAATTTCTCTTTCTATTCACCTTCGGTTAAGGTTCAGGTCATGTACGCGGCGGAGCATATGCCGCAGGCTAACGGGCGCTACATCGGAAACGGCGTGACTATAGAGTTTGTACCGGAGGATTCGGCGGCGGTCGAGCGGTTGCGGGAGTTCGTCTGGCACTGGGAGGAACACAACGAGTTTACCGGGGTGCGTAAGATCAACCATCTGAGGCGCGGCGTGGACCCAGAGAGTGTCGCGGGTATGCTTGAGCGGGTACGCGGCGTAGATCGCCGGGCCGCGGCAAAAGCCGCTGAAGCTGTAGAGGCCGACGAGCTACGGGAGATGATAGAGGCGGAGGACGCCAAAGATCTCTCTCGACTGCCCGGCATCGGCGAGAAACGCGCCCGTGGAGTGGTTGAGTTCTACCGCAACGAGAAGAGCGATCAACGCTTTCTCTACGCCGCCAACCGCAACGACCGCTTTCGAGGGCACCCGGTAGTTACCGAACTGGAACTGGACGGAGACCTAGAAGAACAGGTCTGGAGCCATGCTGTAGAGGCGCAGAGTCTCGGAGACCCGGACCCGCTCGACGGAGGGGAGCCGCCTGGCCACACGACGGTGCGCAACGCCAACATGCTCTATCCGCAGCCTATGACGCCGTCGCTCATGGGTCGGGGTGTTTATCAGCCGGAGCAGGTGGAGTCGTTCGCGGATACCTTGAAGCGAGTCCTGGTGGACGGGGAGCGTCTCGCCGGTGTGGAGAATTTGCGGATACAGCGCGGCAGGATCTTCCACACCGAGAAGATGCCGGGCGTTGGGATGAAGACTCGCGCCAGGGTTATGGCGAGCGGCCTCCTGGACCATGAGTACACCTTCGAGAACCTCGTCGCCATTCCCGGTGTGACCGAGGCCCAGGCCCGAACCATCGCCGAGACGGCCCGCGCGGTGCGGACGGAGGTCCGTGTCTCCTAGCCTCTACGGCTTTGTCCGGAACCGCGAATCGGTAAGCGCCGAGGAAATCTGCACCGAACTACTCGCCCTCTCGTACCTCAACGGTGGCGCCCACGACCACATACAGAAGCTCATAGAGAAAGACCCGCGCTTTCTCTGGGACGAGTCCGGCGATCTACGCATCGCGGATGTAGCCACGCTTCCGCTGCCGGAGGCGCCCTACGTCGTCTTTGACCTGGAGACCACTGGAACCTCATCCGATAAAAGCGGCATAACGGAGATAGGCGCCGTCAAGATAGCGGGTGGTGAGATCGTGGACGAGTTCTCCACGCTAGTCAACCCGGGTATACCCATAACGCCGTTTGTCATCCGTCTGACCGGCATCACGAACTCGATGGTCGCGGACGCCCCCCCGATCGGCGAGGTCATGCCTTCTTTCGAGGAGTTCGTAGAGGGCGCGGTGCTCGTCGGGCACAACGTACAGTTCGACTGCTCGTTCGTCGCGGCGGCCCGGGGCGAACCGCTTCCGAACCCCGTCCTCGATACCTTGAAGCTCGCCCGCACATTGGTTCCGGGTCTCCGGCGCTATCGGCTCGGCTCGTTGGCCGGACATTTTGGTGTACGTCAGGTGCCAAACCACCGTGGCCTCTCCGACGCGGCGGCCACCGCTGAAGTATTTTTGAAGCTACAGAAGCTGTTGAAATCCGCCGGGGTGCAGACTGTGGGAGAGGCGGTTACGCTCAAGGGTAGTAGCCGGCGGCGCATAAAACCTCAGAAACAACACCTCGCCGAGGACATACCCAACACACCGGGTGTCTACTACTTCGTGGACAAGCATGGGACCGTGCTCTACGTGGGCAAGGCGAAGGATCTAAAAGTGCGGGTGCGGACGTACTTCAACGGCGGGGATGGGCGGCGTAAGATCGGGCGCCTCGTCGAAGAGGTCGCTGAAGTGCGTTATGAAGAGACGCAGAGCGAACTTCACGCCCTGATCCACGAGGCCCGTGAGATAAAACGCCTCTTGCCCCGCTACAACTCCGTCGGTCGGGAACCCCGGGCAAGTTGGTTTATAAAGCTGGACATGAACGAGACTTACCCGGTCCCGGAAAGAGTCCCGAGTTCCGAAGGGAAAGAGGGCGTAACGTATCTCGGGCCGTACCGGAGCGCCAGGGTTCTCGACACTTGCATCGAAGCGCTCGGCAGGATCTTCCCCCTGAAACAATGCTCCGGTGAAGCGGATGTCTGCTTCTACGGCCAGATGAATCGCTGCGCGCCGTGTATGGGCATGAGCGAGGATGAATATCGTACGGGGGTCGTAGAAGAGCTCACCGCCTTGATGCGGGGCGAGGGGGGAGAGGAACATCTGAAAGCACTCGTCAGGGAACGGGACCGGATGGCCGTGGAGCAGGAATTCGAGGCTGCAGCGCGTCTCAGGGATCTCGTCGCCGGTATAAAGCGGATACGCCTTACCCGGGCCGTCGTCAGCGCAGAGGGCGTGCAGGCGGTCGTTACTCCTTCGACGGAACCCGGGCTCATCGAGGTCTTTGCCTTCTCTGAAGGACGTTTGGTTTCCCATCAGGGCTTTGAGGTGAACGATGCGAATGAAATCTCACGGTTCGCGAAAGCAGCGTTGTCGGAGTCGGAGAAACCATCAGCCGGAGGTCCTGACGAGTCCCAGATTGTAGCTAGATACCTCCGTGGGAGGTCGGCGGTGGTCGAGGCGGTGCAGTTGAGGAGCGAAGAAGATCTGCTGGAGGCTGTCAGTCAGTTTGTGGACAACGAAGCCAGAGCTAATGTAGCCTCGCTAACATGATGGCTAGGATGGTAGAATAAAGCGCGAAAAAGTTATGATCACTCGGCGCAAGCGAAGAGGCGAGTAGATTATGGTCCAGGGTGTACAAGGCATGACGAGGAGAATTCTCCTGGTAGACGACGAACCGTCGCTCCAGAAGATGCTGGTGCATGCCCTGGAGCGAGAAGGATTTCAGGTACTAGTCGCGGGTGACGGCGAGGAGGCTCTGGAAGCGTTCCGTTCTTTCGAGCCACACCTCATTATTCTGGACATTATGCTGCCCAAGTTGGACGGGACGGAAGTTTGCCGACGCATCCGCTCTTCGAGCGACGTGCCTATCGTCATGCTGACGGCTCGCGACGACGAGATAGACCGGGTTGTGGGGCTGGAACTCGGGGCGGACGATTACGTCACCAAGCCTTTCGCGGTTCGGGAACTGGTCGCGAGGATAAGGGCCATTATGCGCCGGGTGGCGGTACCGGCGGGCCAGCGCCAGGATGAGCTCAGCTACGATGGCCTGAAGATAAACATTCCCAGCCGCCGGGTAGCGGTGGGTGGTGAGGAGGTGGATCTCACCTACACGGAGTTCGAGTTGCTGGTGACGCTCGCCTCGAACCCCGGTCGGGTATTCTCTCGCAGCACGCTGCTCACGCGGGTGTGGGGAGACGAATTCCGGGACGAAAGAACTGTAGACGTACACATCCGACACCTTCGCGAGAAGATCGAACGTGACCCCCGCAACCCCGAGTTTATTCACACCGCGCGGGGTGTGGGGTATGTTTTCCGGTAAGAAACACGTCCTCCGCCGGAGGCAAGACCACGAACCCAGGCCCAAGCCCCGCCGCCGTCTGTTCCCGAAGCTGGGAGACAGGCTCCAACCCCGCATTGGTATCCAGGTGTGGCTTACGGCGCTGTTTATGCTGGTTACGGCCTTTGCCGGGATAACGGCTTATGAACTCGTACGCCCTATCCTCACTGATACTCTGGAGCGCTCCAGTGAAGCCTACGTTGCTCAAGTGGGTAATTCGTACGAAGATTTGCTCGTTCGCAACGGTGGAAATATTTCCCTCCAGAAGATTAAGTCCTTTGCGGCATCCCAGGGGCTGCAGTGGGGGATAGTACGGGCTTCGGACCAGAGAAAGCTACAAGGCTCCAGCAATCTCGAATGGACTCCTCAGGTGGTCCAAAGAGCGACAAACAGCGGTGAGCCCAGACGAGCCATCGAACCTGTCGAAACGGGTCCTCGCGCGGGCCAGCAACTCGCTACCTACGCCGCACCAATAGGTGGTGTTCCAGGGGAACAAGGCACGGCGGTGGTCTTTACCAGATACTTCGTCGAAAGCGAGCTCAACGCTGAATCCGACATACAAGGGATCAACCGAGTGGTCTTTCTGGCGGGTATCCTGGCGCTACTCATAACCGGTTTTTCGGGCTACGTAGTGGCTACCTTGATCTCCCGGCGGGTCAGCCGGCTCGGATTGGCCGCCGAGCGACTCGCCGCCGGAAACTTCGACGAGCGCATACAAACTCGTATAGAAGATGAAGTCGGCTCTCTGGGCAACACGTTCAACTCGATGGCCGTCTCTCTGCAAGGCGCTTTTCAACAGGTGGAGCAAGAAAAGGAACGGGGACGGGCTATCCTCGACGGCATGACCGACGCCGTCGTGGGCGTAAACGCCGACCTGAACACCATCTTTCTGAATCCTCGTGCCCGGGAGGTGCTGGACTCCTCGGACCGCACGTTCCGGAATCGGTTGCACGAGATCCTCGCCAAAGCCAGCCACGACGGTCTCGTGACCGAACCCGCTGTGGAAGCCGGAAACCGCCTGATCGAGGTTCGCGCCGCACCCCTCGAAGAAGGCGCCCTCGCGATCCTTCGGGATGTAACCGAGGAGCGCCAGGTGCAGCGGGCGAAGACCGAGTTCATAGCCACCGCCTCCCACGAGCTAAAGACTCCACTTTCCGCCCTCTCCGGCTATCTGGAGTTGATGGAGGACGAAGAGAGCGAAGAAGTCCGGATAGGCTTCCTCGACGAGATGCGCGCCCAGACCGACCGTCTGCAAAACTTGGCCCTAACGCTCCTGGACTTGAGCCGCCTCGACGCTAACGCCGTCACCTTCCGGCGTGAAGAGGTAGACCTAACAGACTTACTGCACGAGCTTCGGCGGGACTTTGGCTACACGGGACGCCCGCTCAACGTTCACGCGGAGGAAGAGGTGCCGCCGGTAGAGACGGACCACGCCCAGCTACACCGGATGATTACCATTCTCGTGGACAACGCTCTCAAATACTCCGGCCCGGACACGTCCGTAGACCTAGACCTCTCCCGAGAGAATGGGCACGCGATCGTTAGCGTCACGGACCAGGGATGCGGCATCCCTGAGGAAGAGCTGCCACATATCTTCGACCGCTTCTACCGGGCCCAAGGTTCCTCCCGCGCCGACGGGACGGGTCTAGGATTGGCCCTAGCCAGTGAGATCACAGACCATCTCGGGGGTGAGATCCAGGTCGAAAGCAAACCCGATTTCGGCAGCGTTTTCTCCGTTGTGTTGCCCCTTTCCGAAAAACCAGACGAACCGCATAATGGATGGGCTGAGTAGCTGAGAATATTTACCTAAACTTTAGGTACACGTTTCGAAAACTGGGAGTAGAATAAGTATGGGCGGCATCGGGTTCGCAGTTTCTCCCCCCTCATGCGGATTCGGAGCCGCCCTCTCTGCTTGGACTGCTCTGGTCAGATCAATTAGATATAGAAACGGGGGGAGGCCAGGGAATTCCGAAAAAGGTGAGCAAGGGCTCGATGAAATTCAGGATCAGGCTCAGCGGTGAGTAATCGCCAGGAGCGAACAAGAGTAACAGCACCAACCCCAACAGGATCATCGGCCCGTACTGGTTCATGAAGTTGACGAAACCACCTAGCGCCCGGGGCAAGAAGGGAAAGATGATCTTCGAACCGTCGAGCGGTGGTATGGGGATCAGGTTGAACACGAAGAGCAGCGCGTTTACGAACGCCACTCCTATAACAGTGAGGGCGAGATAACCGCTTTGAAAAGTGGGAATCCGGATTAAAATAGCGCAAATAGCTAATATAAGCAGGTTGGACGCCGGACCGGCGAGCGCCACGATCACGGGTCCAAATACGCCGCCCCGCAGCTTGGAAAGCATTACCGGAGTTGGCTTTCCCCAACCAAAGCCGGCCATCAAGAGCATCAGGCTCCCGAGCACATCCAGATGAGACAAAGGGTTGAGCGTCACCCGTCCTTGCCGGTAGGCCGTATCGTCCCCCAGTCGGTAGGCTGAATAGGCGTGGGCCGCCTCGTGTATTGTGATTCCCACTATAAATCCCGTTACTATCGCTACGGCAAGGGCCGGCCATTGTTCGAAAAGACTAATTATCATGGGCGCAGATAATAGTACATCGCGCGCCACGGGTTACACACCCGCAGCGAAAATGTTGGCGCCTTACTGTCTTAGTTGATCTTCAGGACGAAAACCGTAACGTGGTTTCCGGGATCTTTAGTGTGCTCCGCTAGCTGAGGCTTCATAACGCTTGCCAGGTCCGCCACAGAGCCGAGCTCAGTCATCCCGGCGGTGACCGGGGCGTCGGGCCCTATATTGTCACTGACTTCTTGCAAAAGTGAGACGAATACGCGGGTGCTGGGAGCTTCAGCGGGTTTGATCTCTACTATGTTCGCGTTCTGCATGGTGGGGTCTGGCCGAACCGCCGTGACGACTCCCGTAACGGGCGCGTAGACTTTGGTTCCTGCGTCGGCCCCCACGTCGAGCGCGCCGGTACTGGAACCTTCCCGCTGTTCCCGGTCCATTACGTAATAGCGGATGTCTTGCGGGTTGGAAGTGCCGCTGAACATGCCAAGCAGTGGATTTGCTGAGAGATTCTTACCTTCGGGTTGCAGATCCAGGACGCCCTCACCTTCCGGGTGGTAGCCGAGCCCGGTCAGATCCGCCGGGCGTATCGGGGTAGAAATCTCCAGGCCGTCAGCCTCTGCCAACACGGCGTCCGGGCCTGCCTCATTCGGGTCTACGGGAAGCGGTTGGTCCGCCGCACCCGGACTTTGAACCAGAACTGCGAGAAACAGCGCCAAAACACCTAGAAGAGCCAGGGAGACTACCAGCAAGCGACGCTGCTGGTAAACCTGATTAATGGCCGCCAGAATTTTGTCGCGGCGCCCGCGACTCTTGGTTACCCTGGACCGACGTTCGGAACGCCGCAACTGGGAGGCCTTTCTGGGAGCCCGTCGGGGTTGCTTGTATGCCTCTCTGGCTGCCCGCTTTCTCCTCGCGTCTTGAAGGCGACGCACATTTCCCCCGCTCATAATTCGGAGGATTATACAGAGATGCACAGAGCCTGTAAACTCGGCTGGAAGCCCCGGGCTCTCGAAACCTTGTTCGAGAGATACACTCTTGTTTGTGTATCGAGAAGAGCCGTCACAACAGGTACCGTATATACCTTTGCTACTGGACCTTCGAAATCTACTCACAAGGAGGCTCAGCCATTATGGGCCCACCGCACCTTGAGCTGCGCGTTCCTCTCTTCTACAAAGCAACTTCTCCAACCTCCGCGACATCCTTTTTTGTGACCGCGGCCCAGCCCTACAGGGTCTTGTTGGCGAGAACGGTTTTCCCGGTGAGCCGGGTCTGTGCTGAGGGACTCAAGATAGAGCGTGAGGCCGGGTTAGCTTCCGTAGGAATGTTCTTAACAACTCTTCGACGAATTCTTCGTGTTCGTAGTGCGACCCACTAGCGAGCCTGCAATGCGGAGCCCTGAAGACGACTACCGGAAGAAAGCCGCCCGGGAGGCTCTCGGTATAGCCCGCCGCCTGAAACAAGCCGGACATCCCACACCTCTCGGAGACCCTGCCTCCGGCATCGTGATCGTCGTAGATCAACCCGTCGGCCCCCGATTAATCGAAGCTCTGCAGAAGAGCCTGGAAACCATAAAACTTTCGGAATCCTACGTCACCTGGTCTTCTACCGGAGTACTGTTAGAAGAGATACTCTCCCTACAACCATCCGCCCTGATCTCTATTGGCCACGAGGCGGACCACGAAATAGACGGGCTAGACTACCCTCTTTCTCGAAGCTCTTTCTCAGACGCGGTCCACGGAGCCTGGTTCCCCTGGACGAGTAGTGTGGCTGGACTTTCTCTGCCCGCCCTCGCCCCCGCCCTCGACGACGAGGGAGCCAAAAAAATCTTCTGGCGGGCTTTCCTCACACTCCAGAAACTTCCGAAATAACATTCTTAAACGTTTGACCCTTCGACCCTAAAACACCCTGGACACAGCAAAAACTCCGAAATTGGAGCTTTTGCGACCCACACTATCCCTGTTAAATAGGTTTAGGCTGGAATTACACATCTTGTGCCTATCCACAACATCTTGTGCTCTAAATTGCCTGTCTGCAGAGGCAAAGTTGTGACAAGACTTTACACTTTGATTGCAAATGTTAAGTTTTATTAAAATGAAGTGTCGAAGCTAAAACGCAGATTCCTTTTATTTAAGCGAAATCACGGTTTACAGGCATAAACCAGCGATAGTGTGCACGTTGCGCGATAGGGGACGTTTCTTTTAGAGTCTCTGGCTTAGGAGGGGGGATTCGCTTTAGTAATCCCCTTTAGAGATAAAGAAAATTTGAATGACAGGCGAGAGGAGTCTGGTCGGATGTCTCGAAGGGTGAGCTTAGTCGTGTTTCTCAGCCTCGCAAGCGCCTTGGTACTCGTCACCGGGCTCACTGCTGGGGCGGCACAAGAGGGCGCAGGGAACAATCAGGGTGATTTGGGTACTGCCCAGGAGCGTCTGATGGAGGTACGCCGGGATGCCGCTGCAGCGCAGAATGCCTACAATAGTGCCCTCTTCGAGTTGAACGAGCTAGATGCGAAGATCAAAGAGACTGAAGCTGAGTTGAGCAAGGCTGAAGACAGACTAGTCAAGGCCCAAAAAGACCTCGAAGACCGAGCCTCCCAGGTTTACAAGAGTGGCAATGTCGGGTTCATGGATGTTCTGGTTGGCGTAGAAGACTTCTCGAATTTTTCTTCTAGGATGGATCTGTGGCTGGACCTTCTAGCCGAGGAGCGGTCGGAATTCGACCGTGTTAGTGAGGCGCGGGATGATCTGCAGGCACAAAAAGACCGACTCGAAGCCCAACGCGCCGAGCGTGTGGAGACCATTGACGCAGCTGTAGCCCGCAAAGATGCCGCAGCTGCGGCAGAGGCTAAAGCGGAAGATTATCTGAACTCGCTCTCCGAGGACGTCCAGGCTTCCATACAAGCCGAACAAGAGCGCCAGGCCGAACTTGCCCGCGCCAAAGCTGAAAAGCTTAGCCAGGAGTTCGCCGCCAAAGCCGCCGCCGTCAAACCGGCTCCGGCTCCTGACCCCGCCCCTGACCCTGCTCCAGAGCCGCAACCTCAGGTCCAAGAACCTGACTCTGGCCAAGATGAGGCCCGGTTGGCGGAACTGCGCGAACAGCGTCAGGCTGAGCTAGAGGCACAAAAGGCGGCTGAGGCTGCACAGTTGGAGGCGCAAGAAGCGGCGGATCGCCAGGCTCGCATAGAAGCTCGGAAGGCAGCCGAGGCCGCGGAGATAAAAGCACAAAAAGCCGCCGAGCGTCAGGCCGAGATAGAGGCCCAGCAGGCCGCTGAAGAGGCCGAACTCGAAGCCCAACGCCGGGCGGAGGCCCGTCGCGCCGCCGAACAGGAAGCGAAGGAACTCGCAGAGGCCCAAAAGCAGGCCGAACTAGCTGCTGAGAGAGAGGCCGCAAGGGAGCAGAAGGCCGCCGAGAAGCAAGCCGCCATAGAAGCTGCGGAGAAAGAAGCCGAAAGGCAGGCCGCAGCCCAGCGCGCGGCCGCGCGTGAAGCCGAGCGGCTGGCGATAGAGGAGGAGGCAGCAGAGCAGGCCGCCCAGCAAAAGGAGGCCGAGCGTCTTGCCGAAGAGCAGGCGGCCCAGGAGCAGTACGAGGAGGAACAGTTACAGCTTGCGACCGAAGAGCAGGCAGCGAGTGAAGTGCCTGAAAGAGTACCGGAGCCAGAGGAGGAACATAGTGCGGCGCGCCCTGCTCCGGCACCACAGCCCGTACCGGCTCCCACAGAGAGTGTAGTGGTACAAGGCGGCACGGTCGCGCCGCACGTACAAGAGTTTGCCGATGAAGCGTGCCGACAGATCGCAGCTTGCGCCAGCTCAACATACGCAGGCCACCAACCCACTTCTGATCTGGCCCTAGACATTCTGGTCTCGGAAGGGTGGGGATTGTATCCAGCAGATAATACTCTCGGTAATGCGTTGGCGAGCTTTGCTTTGAACAACGCTGGTGCATATAGGGTGGACTACGTCATCTGGGCGAACCAAATCGCCGGTTCTTGGAACGGATACCAGTGGGCGCCTTATGGTGGATATGGGGCCACCGGCGAGCACTACGATCACGTCCATATCGGATTTTACTAGCAGGTAAGTCACCCTAATACGCCGGCACCTCAATAACCGAGGTGCTGGCATCTATCCGCTGAAAAGCAGCAACACGATGAACAACGCACAATCAGCCCGGACCCGGGGAACCTAATGCCGGTGATCTGGTCTTCTGGAGCGAGGAAGGGAGCGGCTACATAACCCAAGTGTAGAACAGCCATGAGCAAGGCATCATTTACGCCCCGTCCTTTGTCGGCTACACCGCGGAAGGAACCTCGATCAACCCCATACCAGCCTACGTGGGCGCGAGAAGACTTCTGTAGAGCTCCGATAATTTAGCAAAACCGAAAAGGAGGCCAGAGATGGTCTCCTTTTCATTTGGAAATAGTTGCTGGTGGTACAATCGGGGCGTGTAAGAGCAAAACTTTCCACGGAGGTGGCGCTAAAGACATTTTCTCGAAGCCGGTGGTGACCGGCAACACTATCTCTAGGCTTACAGCGAATAGAATCAGCTAACAGTCTTTAGGGTTTAGCGGAGCATTCAAACTTAGAAGGAGGAGCGCGATGATCGAATTAGCTTTATTGCAGACGGCGGGGCTCGGGGGGCTCGTGGCCCTGGTTATCCTGGTGGTGTTCTTAGCCTCCGTGGCTATCAGCGCCGTCAAGATCGTCAACGAGTACGAGCGGGGTGTTATCTTCCGCCTCGGGCGAATTCAGGGCGGGCCTAAGGGGCCGGGACTCTTCATCCTGTTGCCTTTTATAGACAACATGATCAAGGTGGACCTGCGTACCGTAACGATGGATGTGCCGCCTCAAGACGTAATAACCCGCGATAACGTACCGGCGAGGGTCAACGCGGTAGTCTACTTCCGGGTCGTCGACCCGAACAACAGCGTCGTAGAAGTAGAGAACTTCGTGCTGGCGACCAGCCAGATCAGCCAGACTACGCTGAGAAGCGTGCTGGGTAACAAGGATTTGGACGACCTGCTCACCAACCGCGACACCATAAACAGCGAGCTCCAGAGCATCATCGACGAGCAGACTGACCCCTGGGGGATAAAGGTAAGCGTCGTAGAGGTCAAGGATGTCGAGATCCCGCAGCAGATGCAGCGGGCGATGGCGCGTCAGGCTGAGAGCGAGCGTGAGCGGCGGGCAAAGATCATCTCCGCCGAGGGCGAGTTCCAGGCTTCGCAGCGCCTCCGGGAGGCGGCGGATACGTTGGAGACCCCGCAAGCCATGCAGATAAGACTCTTCCAGACGCTGAACGAGGTCGCAAACCAGCAGAACTCTACGATCATACTCCCCGTTCCAATAGATCTCTTCAAACCTTTCATGGAGAGCATGAATGGCTCCAGTGACGGCTATACCAAGCGCGAGTCTCCCAACGAAAAGAACAGCGAAGATCAGGACCCGAAGAAGATCTACGAAGAGGCTGTGGGTGCGGCGTCCGCCGAGGTAGACATGCCGGAAGAAGCGGCCATCGAAGTGGATGAAATCGAGGAACAGCCATTAGGCGAAGAAATGCCCCACGGTAGGGAAAGCTCCTAGAACTTTCCCCTTTCCTGCGGCGGTCTCTCCAACATAAAACAGCGATTGGTTAAAAAAGCTCATGCTCGGGTAAGGTATGCTCTGACCTGTTGCACAACCTTTTCGGAGGTTGGCTACTAGAAACGGCGAACTTTTGGAGGCCGGAGGATTATTTGTGAGCCGGGGAACCGTCGATAAAAAAGAGGATGAGAAGATCGGTATATCCGAGCCGATCTCTCTAAAGATCCCGAGCCGGGCGGAGTACGTACTGCTCGCGCGACTCGTAGTGTCTCAGGTTGGAGAGCTTGCCGGCTTCGGACAGCAAGACATCTACGACTTGAAGTTAGCCATCACCGAAGCTGCGACCAATGTGATCCGGCACGCGGAGGTGGATTCGTTCGAGATCGAATACCGAGCTTTGCCCGGGTCGATCGAAATTATCGTGAACGACACCGGCGAGGGGTTCGAGGCGGAAGATTTTACCGGAGATCCTGGTTCACAGGGAGGCTTTGGCCTGACCGTAATACGAAGTCTGGTAGACGAGGTTGCCCTGGAAACTACCGCCGGTGGAGGGACGCGACTCAGGATGATTCGCCAGCCGTCTGTGGTTCCTGACAACAAAACCGGCTAAAAACTCCCAATTACTCAAATTTTCCCGTTCATCGCTTGCGCGGAACCATCACGTTCGTATACAGTTTGTCGTATCAAGTTCCGTAACCGTCCAGTGACCGTAAGGATGCCATGCTACAGCGAGTAAACCCTGGTAACAAATCGCTTGCCGACTACCGGAGCATCATACGCCGGGATCTGTACGATGAAGTGCAGGATCTTGGCAAACGCTTGGATGGGGCACGAGTCTTGCACATCAACGCCACCAGCTTCGGTGGTGGGGTGGCGGAAATCCTCTACACCTTGGTCCCTTTGATGCGCGACGTAGGACTGCAGACCGAGTGGGACGTAATGTTCGGGGCTGAGCCCTTCTTCAACGTAACCAAGAGCTTTCACAACGCGCTCCAGGGCGCCGAATACGAGTTGAGCGTCGAGGATCGGGCTATATACGAGGAGTACAATCGGCAGTCGGCGGCGGCCCTGGAAGAGGAATGGGACATAATCTTCATCCATGATCCCCAGCCCGCCCTGATGAAGCACTTCAGCGGCGAATACTCTCCTAACACCAAGTGGATCTGGCGTTGCCACATAGATACCTCGACGCCGAATCGCCAGGTGTTGGATTACCTGGAACCGTACATAAAAGACTACGACGCCCAGATCTACACCATGCAGCAGTACACTCCGCCCGATCTCGAACTGCCGAACCTGGTCCTGATACCACCGGCCATAGATCCACTCTCACCAAAAAACATGGCCCTCCCAGCGGATGACGCCCGCTACATCGTGAACCAATTCGGCGTCGATACGGAACGTCCCTTTATCGTTCAGGTCTCGCGCTTCGATCCCTGGAAAGACCCGTTAGGAGTTATAGATGTCTATCGGGCAGTAAAGGAAGAAGTCCCCGAGGTGCAACTCGTACTTATCGGCTCCATGGCCCACGATGACCCCGAGGGCTGGGACTACTGGTATAAGACCGTCAACTACGCCTCCGACGATCAGGACATTTTCCTGTTCTCGAACCTCACCAATGTTGGCGCCATCGAGGTAAACGCCTTTCAATCTCTGGCGAGTGTGGTTATACAGAAGTCTATTCGTGAGGGCTTCGGGCTCGTCGTAACCGAGGCGCTCTGGAAAGCCCGGCCTATGGTTGCCAGTAGGGTCGGAGGCATCCCGATGCAGGTAGCAAATGGTGGCGGCCTACTCATAGATACTATCCCCGAGGCGGCAAAGGCCTGCACCAAGATACTCCAGGATGAAGAATTCGCCCACGACATGGGCCGACGCGGCAAAGAACACGTTCGGGATCACTACCTAACCACCCGGCTGCTGCGCGACGACTTGCTGCTTTTCGCTAAACTACTGGGCGTGTAGAAGTAGCGCAGTCAAACAGCGCATAGCATAGAAACCGGGGAGGAAATAGTGGCGCACAGCGGCGAGCGGTTCGTGATCGTCTCCAACCGGGGCCCGGTGACCTTTTCGCGCACGGAGTCGGGCGAACGGGACCACTCCCGGGGCGCTGGTGGGCTCGTAACGGCTCTCAACGCCGTCGTAAACCAGCGGAAGGGTACAGTCTGGGTAGCCTCGGCCATGAGTGAGGAGGACATCGAAGTTTCGAGCGAGCCCGCACCCTACGAAGTCGAGGATCTGCGCGTAACCCTCGTCGAGCACGGCACCGAAGCCTACAACCTCATGTATAACCAGATAGCCAACCCGCTGCTCTGGTTTGTTCAGCACGGCCTCTACAATCTCCCGTATTCGCCGCGACTCGGAGAGGACACCCGCCGGGCTTGGGAAGACGGGTATGTCGCCGTAAATCGAAACTTTGCCGAAGCAGCGGCCCGCGCCGTCGAGGGTGTGGAGTCGCCGATAATACTTCTACACGACTACCAACTCTATATGGTCCCGCTCCTTCTGCGCGAGCGTCTCGGAGAAAACGCCGGCGACGCCTTTGTCTCTCTCTTTGTACACATTCCCTGGCCCGAGCCAGACTACTGGCGCGTCTTGCCCAAGTACATCAGAGAAGGCGTATTGGAAAGCCTGCTAGAGGCTAATGTGATCGCTTTCCACACCCATCGCTACGCCCGGAACTTTATTGAGACCGCCACACAAGTACTGGGCCTAGAGGGGAACGCTGACAAGGGAATCGTATACAAAGACGGTCGCGAGGTTTGGATCCGGGCTTATCCGATCTCTATAGACCCTGCCGAGTTTGAAGAGCTGGCCGAGAGCGACGAAGTGAAAGCAGAGGAAGAGGCTATAAGGGAACTCCCCGGACAGCTTCTAGCCCGTGTGGATCGCATGGACCTCTCCAAAAACATCGTCCGGGGGTTCGAGGCTTACGGCAGGATGTTGGAGATTCATCCCGAGATGCGCGAGCAGGTAACATTTCTAGCCCGCGTCCAACCCTCACGCGAGGATGTCCCCGAATACGCCGAGTACGCCGAAGTCGTGCAGAATACGGTAGAGAAGATCAACGCCCGTCACGGCACCGACTCATGGAACCCCATAGAACTTTCGATGGAAGACAACTTCCCCGGCTCGGTCGCCACCTATAAAAACTACGACGTCTTGCTGGTAAATGCCGTGCGCGACGGCATGAATCTAGTCGCCAAGGAAGCCGCCGTCATCAACGAGAACAACGGCGTCCTTGTCCTTTCGGAAAATGCCGGAGCTTACGAGGAACTAGGGGATCCTGCCCTTACCGTAAACCCCTTCGACGTAGACGACCAGGCCGAGGCCATCTACAAAGCCCTCTCCATGAGCGCCGAAGAGCGCCGTGAGAGGGCGGAAGAGCTTCAGAAGGTCGTCCGGTCGAACACCATAGAGCATTGGGTCGAGGCACAGATGGAGGACATCGAAGCGTACCGTTCGGAGTGACCCGTCAGGGTTAAAGGCCTTCAGCACTTGGCCATCAGCCACCAGCAAAAATAAAGGCTGACACCTAGCGGTTCGTTCAGATAGGCTCTGTATTGCTCGGTCTTTTTGAACGTTGCTTTATAGAGCAAGAAGAAGGGGCGGCAATTTGCCGCCCCTTCTGGGTTCAGACTGCCTTCTTAGCAGGCTTTACGCCCGGGCGCCCTGCTCCCTGATCCTTCTGACGCCACCCACCAAGATTATGCCGAAGCCGACCTTGGCGAGAATATCCAGTATGGCGTACAAGAACACCTCGAAGCCTATAGAGATGGCTCCGACGCCTTCCGTGCCGATAAGGAACACGACAGGGTAGGCGAACCATAAGACCGTCAGCATTACCGCCAGCGGATAGAACAGGCTTGCCTCCGGAGAAACGCCGCTCTGGGCCGCCGTCTGTAGCGGGCCCCAGATCAAGAAGAGCACCGCGAGGAAGAATATGCAACTGATCACGAACCAGAACCATTTGAATCCTCCGGCCCACGCTCCAGAGAGCACACCGGTCAGGATCATGGCGACATCCGCGACGACTAGTCCCAGAACGACCTGCGGGTTACGGTTTATACTGCCCATCGCTACCCAGGCCAATCCTAGAAGCAAGAGCGGAGTGGTAATCGTCCAGTCGATGTAGCGGGCGTAGTAGAAGATCCGGGCTTCACCGTCCGGCTCTGTGATGATCGAGGCGCCCGCGCCAACGGCCATGACTATGTACATCATCGAGGCCCAGAGGGTGATAACTGCGCTTGTTACGTAGTGATGGTAGTTCTGTGGTTGCCCGGTCGTTGCCCAGTACAGAAACAGTATGGTCCCGAGTAACATACCTCCCGTGGTGAACCACAGAAAGAAGTTAGATGTTGCCGTCTGCAATTCATCTAGCTGTAGCAAAGCTAGCTGCATTTTTGCCTCCCTTTCCTCGCTCTTTCACTCCGACTCCAACATTTACTTTCTACAGACTTTCACAGAAAATTTAAGTGAAAGCTACTACCGTCTACCCTGGGCCCGGGCACGAATATCCTCCAGGTCGATCTCACCATCCAGAAACTTGCCGATTAGGTATCCGATTGCCCCGACGAGTATGGCCAGCGCGGTGTATCCCGGGCCTATGATGACGAGTAAAAATACCAGGACTACGCCGATTACGGCGCCCCATTGTTTGTTGGTCCAGTTAGCCAATTTTGCTCCTCTCTAAGATGTGGTTCCCTGTACGGTGACTTCTACGTCCTTGTGGGACACGTTGTAGCGGTCCAATGCGTTTTGGATGTTCTGTTTGGTGTTGGCCGATATCTCGGTGAAGTTACCGGACTCTGGAACCTGTATTTTGCAGTCGACGTTGTATGCGTCGCCTTTGGAGCTGAGGGAGACCTTTGAAGGCCGGGCACCTGCCCGCCGCGCCGCGCCCTCGACGAGGCTGGATACGGCGCTCGTCTTTATCACGGTCTCTTGGCCTGGGGTGCCCTCTACGACGACGTCTCTCGCGAGACGCTTGCCGAAGGTGAGCTCCCGCAAAAGCAGAACGAGCGCCAAAAGCGCCACGAGGCCACTAGCGATAGCTATTATAGTCAGTATCTGTTGGGTGAAGTCCGACACCTGGAGGTTGCCCAGAGCCTGCAAGCCGCCCTGATAGTTGGTGTACTGATTGACGAGGTCTGCGGAGAGAATTCCGAAGGCCACCAGTAGCACCACGACCGGGATCGCTATCATGATTAGTGCGATTATCAGCATTACGAGCCGGTTGAAAAAGTTCAATTTACCCTCTTTCCGCCGGTACGCGGGTCAGCCTCTGAGAGCTTTACCTTGATCCGGCTTACCGGTATGCCGACATTGCCCAAGTGGTTCCCGACCTGATCCCGGACGCTGGAACCAGCACTATTCTGATCCTCTCCCCGGCGTATCTTGCCTTTGAGGTTGACCTTCGCCCCAGGGCTCCTGCGAGCCTTGACCTTTGCCGAAGAACTGATCATCTCGGAGGTCTGGTCCGCTGCCGCGAGAACCTGGTTCTTGACCGAACTGCGCGTGGCGTAAGTGTTGTCCTGAAGTTTGACTCTACGCGGTGCGGGAGGCTTCAGCTCCAGTATCAGCAAGATTAGACCGAGTAAAGCGATCCCGAGTAGTATCAAGGCCACGATGGGCAGTAGGGTGCCGTTTTCGGCGTCATCTACCAATTCCACGGCCCCGTCGTAGACTTGCTGGAGTCCCAGAGTTTGCGGAAGGTCCGAGAGCGCATATCCAAAGAGTCCCAGACTGTAGACCACACCAAACACGCCCAGCACTATTAGGCCGGCGAGGAGCAGTATTACTATTATCCTGTTGAAGATTCTCATTCTTCGACCACCTCGATGTCTTCGACGACAACGTCGGTCTCCCGGCCCTCTACTTTGGGGGTAACGCTTTCCCGGACATTTTGTGCTAGCTCCATGACCGGTTTGTCTAGCGGATATGTAGCCACTATGTGAACCTGGACTCTTTCGGGCGTAACGACCACGCCGCTTATCTTTTCACCGGCGCCGTAGGTTGCTGCTTCCACGAAGCGCCCGGTGCCTAGCCTGTGAACACCTTTTGTGGCGAGGGCCGCCTCGTGGGCGGCCCTCGCAAGCTGTAAGTTATCTGCCAATCTATCTACCTTGCGCTAGGAACTGTCGAGGTGATGTTACTCGCCTTCTATCTGCTGCTGGTCTTGCTCCTCTTGCGGGAAGAAGATGTTGCTCACCGTTATGTTGACCTCGGTGACGCTCAGGCCTACCAGGTTCTCTATCCGGTTCACCACGTTCCGGCGCACGGCTTCGGAGAGCTGGGGTATGGACTTGCCGTACTCAGCGGTCATCGTGAGGTCCACGGCCGCTTCTTCTTCGCCTACTTCAACAGCTACGCCGCGGGTCTGGCCGCCGCCGCCACTGCCGCCGGTGAGGCTGCTCATGATGCTGCCGGCCGCCTGCGAGCCGCCGCCGCCCATCCGGATGCCCTCGACTTCTTGGGCCGCTATGCCGGCAACCTTGGCGACTACGCCGTCCTGGATGCTGGTCTGGCCGCGGTCCGTCTTGAGGGGGCTGTCGCCGCCACTCTTCTGGCCTTTGCCACCTTTTTGCTGGCTTCCCTGTTCACTCACGTGTACTCCTTTCGTTGTGCGGCTTTGGTGCCGCTTGCTTGGCGTCTATCTTACGCGATTACGCTGCTCGACGTGTGATCAACCGGTATACAGCCAACAGTATGATCGCTCCCAGGGTTGCCACTAAGATGGTCCATATAAATCCGCCCCCGCTGAAGCCAAAGACGTTCTGCATTATGAACCCGCCAATAAAAGCACCGGCTATCCCGATAAGGACGGTAACTATGCACCCGCCCGGGTCCGGACCCGGCATGACCCACTTAGCCAGAACTCCGGCTATGGCTCCGATTACTATCCAGGTGATTATGGCCGTTATACCTATCGCTACTCACCTCCCCCTATTACAGTACGTGACGGACAATATCTTTAATACCACCGTCAAATATATAATAGGTTTCACACGTCGCGCTACTACTAGGGGTCGATACCCCACCAAAGGGGTTGATAAACCTTCCGTGCGTCAGGAGAGTAGGCTTTGCAGGGCGGGCCAGACGAAAGCCAGGGCAAAGAGGACTGCGGCCCCGTAGAGTAGAGGATGAACTTCTCCGGGCTTGCCCCGGACCAGCTTTATCAACACGTAAGAGATGAAACCGAACCCTATGCCGTATGAGATGTTGAAGGTCAGCGGCAGCGTAAGGATGGTTAGGAAAGCGGGGATGGCGTCGTCTACCTGATCCCAGGGTATAAAACGGACGGCGGTAATCATCAGATATCCGACTACCACGAGCGCCGGGGCCGTTACGGGGGAGACGAGGATCTGCTGCCCTTCCTCCGGCCCGGGAATTGGGATCGAACCACCGAACACTGCTACCAACGGGGCAAAAGGCAGAGCCAGAAGAAAAAGCAAGCCGACCACTACGCTGGTGAGGCCCGTACGACCGCCCTCGGCAACTCCCGACCCACTCTCTACATAACTGGTCACGGAACTAGCGCCCATGGCCCCGCCACCGGCGGCGGCCACGGAGTCTACGAGCAAGATGCGCTTTGTTTGAGGCGGACGGCCTTGTTCGTCCAGCATATCGCCCTCTTGCCCGACGGCGATGATCGTGCCCATCGTGTCGAAGAAGTCGGTCATGAAGAGTGCGAAGATCACCGGTATCAGCGAGAGCTTCAGTATCTGCGGCACGGCCAGAACTCCACCGCCGATTGTCGAGGTGTCGAATTGGAAGTCCACGATGGCCTCCGGTGGCGGTATGACGCCGAAGATCATACCGATTACCCCCGTAAGGAAAATGCCGGCGAGGATGCCGCCTTTTATCTGACGCGCCACGAGCGCGAGGGTCAAGATGAGCCCGAAGACGGCGAGTAGCACCGGACCTTGGGTAAAGTCGCCGAGGGTCAGGTAGGTTGTAGGGTCCTGGACCACAATGCCGCCATTCTTCAAGCCGATAAACGCTATAAACAAACCGATGCCGACAGCTATGGCGAACTTGAGCGACATCGGAATAGCGTTCAAGACCGCCTCGCGCAGGTTCGTGAGCACCAGGATGGTGATCAGGACACCCTCGACCACCACGACCGCCATCGCTTCTTGCCAGGAAAGGCCAAGACCGAGTATCAAGGTAAAGGCCACGATGGCGTTCAGGCCGAGCCCGGAGGCCAGGGCGACCGGGAAGTTCGCAAAGAGGCCCATCGCGATGCAGGCCGCCGCTGCGGCCACGCAGGTGGCGAAGAATACGCCCGGTATCGTAAGCCCCGTACCCTCGGTGCCCAGTATCGCCGGGTTGACGAAGATAATGTAGGCCATCGTCATAAAGGTTGTGAGACCGGCGATCATCTCGGTCCGAAAGTTGGTGCCCCGTTCGGAGAACCGGAAAAAGCTGCCCAAAGTCTTACCCCCCTCTAATGGTGACCCGACGCCGTGCTATGTGCGGGAGAAATATAGCAACAACGGGCGCGTGAATCAAAAATGCGGCCGGTCGGGGGCCGGAGGGTGGGGTTCGTCCGCTAGAGTTCGGCGCGTTCGAAGCGGCGAAGGGCCAGGAAGACGAACAAGAGGATCCAGAGCGCGGTCGCCGGGATGGCGACCAGTCCGTATAGGGGTATTGAGCCGTGCTTGAGGAGGTTATACCCGGACTGGAAGAAGAGCCAAGGAAAACCGGCCGTCAGCCAGGTGGCGTAATTGGCGAGCAAGAACCCGGTGATCATGAACCCGAAAACGCAACCGGCCAGCGCCCCGCGACTCTCGAAGACGGTGCCGAGCAGCAACGAGAGTGAGAGATAGAAAAGAAGTCCCAGGGAAAGAATTCCGACCCCTCCGATAAACGCCAACGGTGGTGGTGGGGCTGTTGAGACGGCGGTTAGAAGGACGTAGAACACGACCGCCGGCATGAGCAGCGTAACCGTGAGCAGCCAGCGGAAGTGGACGGCCAGCTTTGCGAGGACGAACGCTCGGCGGGAAGCCGGCTTCGAGAGAACCCACGCGGCGGTACCGCGCTGTTTCTCGCCGATGATCGCACCTTGAGTCTTGGCGACAACGGCGATAACGGAGGAAACCGTCCCGAGGACGAAAAACATCAGGGCTCCGGCGTCGTTTATCTGTTTGGGAGACTGGTTCGGTGCCTCACCCCGGAAGAAAGCTACGGCCACGGAGACGAGGGCGACTATGAGCATCCAGATCGCCAGGTGGGCCACGAGCGATAAACCTCTCGTCCACTCGCCATTCTCTTTGCCTAGCAGGTTTCGGAAGCCGTTGAGGCTACCTTTCGCCGGTTCTAGAACGTCCCGCTCTTCGAGGTCCCGCGGTTCCTTTTTGGTAGTCGCTCCAGGCTTCAATGAACGTTGCCTTTCTCGATCAGGTCGAAGAACGCCTCTTCGAGACTCTGTCTTTTACGCCCGAAGTCAGCGACTTTTATGCCGCGTTCCTCGAGGACCAGCCGCAATAGATTTTCCTCGGCCGCCGACTCATCGGTCGTCTTTACGAGCCAGGTCGTCTCGTGGCTTTGTCCCGAAGTTTCTTCTAGCGATGAGATCCAGCTTTGTGACCGGAGTTTCTCGCGGGTTTTCTCCAGGGTGCTTTCGGAGTCGCTCCGCAAGGCGATCTCGTAGACGGCGACGCCGGCGCCCTCGACGAGTAGCAGTTCGTCTATCGGGGCGTGGGCTAGAAGATGACCGTTTTGAAGAATCGCCACCGAGTCAGAGACACGCTGGACATCGTCCAGGATGTGTGTGGAGTAGAAGATCGTCGTGCCCCGTTCATCGCGTAGGCGTTCCATGATATCGAGCACGTCGCGGCGGCCCATCGGGTCCAGAGAGGCGGCGGGTTCGTCCAGAATGAGTAGCTCCGGGTCGTTGATTTGGGCCTGGGCTAAGCCGAGCCGCTGGCGCTCGCCGCCGGAGAAGCCACGAATTCTGCGGTCCGCCCGGTCCGAGAGAGCGACGAGCCCGAGAGAGTCCTCGACGCGGCGCTCGATTGCGGGCTCCGGGCCGGAGTAGAAAAAACGCGCCGCGAAGCGCAGCGTCTCGCGCGCCGTCATGTGTCCGTAGTAGCGCGGGTCCTGGGCGAGGTAGCCTACCCGGCGCCGGATCCCGAAGTTCTCGGTGACGATATTTTTGCCGAAGACCGTGCCGGAGCCGGAAGTCGGGTGAGAAAGTCCTAAAAGCAACTTCATCGCCGTGGTCTTGCCCGCGCCGTTGGGACCCAGAAAGCCGAAGATGGAGTTCTCTTCTACGCGGAGTTCCAGATCCTTTAGCGCCGTCACCCGCCCGTAAATCTTCGTGAGCCCGCTAGTCTCTATGACGGCGGGAACAACTGTCTCTTCGCGATCCTTTTCGGAGATCGGTATGTCTTCTCTGGAAGTTTCCATGACCTAAACCTGAGTATACCGGCGATTACTCATTATTCGTCGTGAACCCGTTATCGCTGTGAAGCTCGACTTGCTTGTAGGCTTGTCAGGCGAATGGTTTGTTCTTTTTCCAGACGAGCCAGGCTACGGAGAGAACTCCCAGGCCGATTATCGTTGCGTAGGCCGGGAAGATCTGACGGTAGTATTCCGGCGTGTCGCCGGTCTCTATAACCGGGGTGCTTTCCTTATGGGGGAGATTGGTGGAATTGAGACCTTCCTGTGTCGCGTCGTGGAAGATGACGGTGCCCACGTTAGAGAGCTTGCCTTGCAAAATAGCCTCTTCCGTATCGGGACGCGGTATGCTTTCAATGCTTTGGAGGAGCAGGTTGTCGTTTGTCTCTTCCAACTGGTAGTAGTAGTATCCGGTACTGTATCTGGAGACCGAGCCGACCTTAGAGCCTGGTCTACCAACGTCTTCCTTTCTCAGGTCGTCCGGGATATCGGGGGTGCCGTATATCTCTACGTAGTCTCCGATCTCCAGTCCCGCCGGTAGCCGACCGTCGTTGATCTCCTCTACGCTCAACTCGACCGGGTTCCATTGCAAGCCGTAGGTGAAGTTCGTCGCGACCGTGGAGGCCCCGAAGGTAAATACCATGACCATGAACAGGCGCAGCAACAACCACGGGTTGCGCTTTAGCCAGGCTCCGAGCCCTGGTTCTTCGTATTGCCCGTCGTCGTAGACATCGGGGCCCGAGAGCCTTTCTCTGTTACGAGTATCCATGTACAGTATCTTATCCGAATCGTCGGAGAGCCGAGGGGAGGCTTTCACAAGTTGGACTCGTTTCTGCAGCATGTTGTGAAAGAGATACCTGAGCGTTTGTATCTGAGTCTGGTATCAAATACCAGGAACATGTATGCTGTGGTGCGGCATAGGAGTGCCGGACGAAAAAGAGGCTCCGCAACTTTACGTCCTCTATGGAGGTAGCGAGTTTGGGAAAAGACCGGGGATTACCGGAACAGGTATCTGAATACACGGTGATCGGGGTGATAGATGACGGCCAGGAGCTAAACCAGGCTGTGGCCGAAATACGCGAGCTAGGTGTCGGGACAAACGACCTTACCGTGGTACTCAAGCGTCGGAACCCCGGCGAGCCGGAACCATTTCCGGACGGAACGCGGTACATCGTGATTCCGGACGATCGTCGCGGTTTGGAAGTACCCATAGGATTCGCCATAGCTTTTATCATCTTCGGGATCTTTTTCGCCATCACGACGCCCGGCATCGGGATTCCATCACTTGTGGTCTTCGTGTCGCTGGCGGCGATACTGTTTGCGGGATCTCTCACGCGGGTCGGGGTCACCCCGATCCTCACCGATATGGAAGCTCCGCGGGAAGAATCCGAGTCCTGGAACGACCAGTTCGAGTTGGGTAGGGTCTTGGTCTTCGCCAACACCCGTGATCGGCGCCTCTTGCGCCCGATCCGGGAGGCGCTGCAAAATGGTGGAGCGACCTACTATATCGTTGACGAGAGGCTGGAGCCTCGGGCCATACATCAGGCTATCCTGTACCGGGCGGGTTCCAGAAACCTGGAGGACGGGACGGACGGAGGTTCCGGGGGAGAGTCAGTCCTGGACCGCACCGGTAGCGCTTAGGAGGGGTGTAGAACTTGGGTACGATCAGTTTGACGGGGCTTCATCTTCTGGCCCAGATAGATCTCTCTGACGCCATGTCCGAGGTGGGCGGGGCCAGGTTCTTTACGGGCTTCTCGATGCTGGTCCACATGTTTTGGGCGGAACTTTTCGTGGGCTTTGCGCTGGCGGCCCCGGTGCTGCAAGCCTGGGGCGCCCGAACCGGCAGCCCGCGGATGGACCGCCTGGCTCACTCTCTGGCGCGCTTCAACGTTTTGACTTTCAGCACCGGGGCAACATTCGCGGTGCTGTTCGTGGTGCTTCTGATAGGGCTCTATCCTCAGGTGACCACTTCGCTCTTTACACACTTCTTCTACTTTATAGCCATCGCGATGCTTTCTATGGGTCTGGCCCTCTGGGGCATGTACACCTATTACTACAAGTGGGACCGCTACAGCGTGCTCTACAAGGGACGGCACATCATGTTCGGTTTCGCTATGGGATTCTTTATCTGGCTCTGGATGGTAATTATGACCGGTATAGACACCTATATGACCACCGGCGGTGGGCCGAACACCATCGAGATCACGCAGGGCAACGTCGCCAACTTCGGCGTCGCGTTGCAGGGGATCTTCAACCCTATGTTTGTGGAGATGGTCCTGCACCGTACTTTCGCCAACCTCTCGTGGCCGGCCTTCGCGCTGGCGGCGTGGGCTTCCTTTATGTACATCCGTTCCAAGACTCAAGAGGACCGGTCATTCTTTGACTGGACCACCTCGGTCGGGCTCACCTGGGGCGCCGGGTTCCTTATGCTCCAGCCCCTAGTAGGCTTCGCGATGGTGTACGCCCTCAAGACCTCCCAGCCCGAGAACCCGGCGTCGTCTGCGGCGGCGGGTGGCTCATACGAGCGGCTTACCGAGGGCGCTAGCTCGAACCTACTGGTCATTAACCTCTGGTTGGTGGTCGGGCTTTTCGTGCTTTCGAATGTCGCCATGTACCTGGGGGCGGTAAGGCACCCCGAGGGTGGCGGTCGCATACCGATACGCTTCTTCACCCTGGTAGCGGCGGTGGCGGGGCTGTACGCGATCTCACCGCTCGCGGCGTTCCCGTTTCTGTACATGCGCTACATAATGTTGTTGGTGATGATCCTGGCAACGCTGGGAGCCTTTATCACTTATTTCCGGGGCCGGCTGCGTTTCAGGTACGGCAGTCCCGGAACCGGGTACCGAGTAGTGTTGATGGGATTGGGAGTTTTGGCGGCGGTCGTGGCGCTCAACATGGGTTTCATGAAGTCGAACTCCAGGGTTCCATTCACGGTATATAATCAGCCGGACTTTACAGTAGAGAGTGGTCCGCCGCCGGAAGGCCTAGGCCGCTAATGTTCGATAGTTCAAGGACTTTCTAGGAGAGGTAAAGAGAGTTGGTAGAGTTACAAAAAGACCCCATGACCCGCAGTGATTTCCTCGGCTTTGGCCTTGTAGGCACGGTTATGGGTGCCTTGCTCGCGATTCCTTCGGCGGCCTTTGTCCTGAGCCCGATCATCAAGACAAACCTTCTCGGTGAGTCGGACATTTCGGAAGAGTGGCAGGAAGTAGGGCCGATCAGCGAAGTGCCGGAGGACGAACCAAAGGTCTTCGAGGTCGAGTTCCCTATAAACCAGGTCTACGGGGAGCGAAAAATACAGGAAGAGTTCCCGGAGGCCCAGAAGTCCGAGCGGGGCTTCGTGGTCAAGAACGCCATCTGGCTCTCCTGGCACACGCCTCACAACGCGGGTGGTGGGAAAGGCAAGGCCCAGCGGCCTTCGTTCCTGGATCAGAAGAGCGAAGGGTTCTCCGAATCGGAGGCCCAGGAGATCAAGAAGAACCTGAACGTGCTGTCCAATTCCTGCGCCCATCTGGGTTGCCCGGTGCGCTGGCTCGTGGTGGGTGGTGAGGGAGAATTCCTTTGCCCGTGCCACGGTGGGATCTACGACATAAACGGCGATTACGTGGCGGGTCCGCCGCCGCGGGGCATGTACCGTTACACGAAGACCGAAATTCGCGAGGACGGAAAGCTCTACGTCAAGCACGAGTACGACATCAAGAAAGGTATACCCGGCATCAGTACGCAGGAGCCTTACGTAGTTTAGGGTCGACCAGAGGTTAGAGAGGTAACAGTATGATCGGCAGGATTAGATCTCAAACCGAAACCGCCAGCAAGGTCATCGTCGACTGGATGGAAGACCGGACCGGTATAGTTACCCAAATGGAGCACTTCCTCTACGAACCGGTCCCCAAACGGGGCGCCTGGCTGTACACGCTGGGAAGCGCGACGCTCTTTCTCATATCTCTTCAGTTTCTCACCGGAATCCTGCTGCTCTTCTACTACGTGCCGACGACGGACCACGCCTGGAACTCCGTCTACTACATAATGAACGAGGCCTACTTCGGGAACGTCATCCGGGGTGTCCACTACTGGTCGGCTAACTTCTTGCTGGCCGTGATCGGTCTGCACATGGCCCGCACGTTCTTCTCCGGCTCCTACAAGGCGCCGCGGGAGTGGAACTGGATCACCGGTGTCATATTGCTGTTGCTCGTGATCGGGCTGGCCTTTACCGGCTACCTCCTGCGCTGGGACCAGGACGGTTTCTGGGCCTCCGTCGTGGGCATGAAGATTGGCTCGTACTCCCCGTTCGTCGGCGGGTACGTGATCAACTTCCTGCTCGGCGGCGATGTTGCGGGACCGGCCACGTTGTCGCGCTTTTTCGCCATCCACG
>JBARZO010000050.1:0-5523 GCA_049650165.1 Rubrobacteraceae bacterium | reverse complement strand
CTCTATCATGGGCGTATGGATGACGCCGGGACAGACGGCGTTCACCCGAATCCCCTGTTGCGCGTACTCAAGAGCCGCCGTTTTGGTGAGTCCGACTACCCCGTGTTTGCTCGCGACGTAGGGAGAGATGCCCTCGAAGCCTACCAGCCCCGCTACGGAAGAGGTGTTTACTATGGCTCCGCCGCCGCCTTCGAGCATCTTGGGGATCTCGTACTTCATGCACAGCCAAACGCCTTTTAGGTTGATCCCGATGAGCCGATCCCAACCATCCTCGGCGTAGTCCGCAGTTGGAGTTCCCATCGTCCCTTCGATGCCGGCATTGTTGTGGGCGCAATCCAACCGCCCGTAGGTTTCCATAACCCGGTCCACGAGAGACTCGACTTGTTCCGACTTCGAGACATCAGCCTCGAAAAAGGTAGCTTCACCACCGGCCTTGTCGATTCTGGCGACGGTGTCTTCTCCGCCTTCCGGGTCGATATCCGAGACCACAACTCTCGCTCCTTCCCGGGCGAAAGCCATCGCCGAAGCACGACCTATCCCGGAACCGGAGCCCGTTACCAACGCTACTTTGCCGTCGAAAAAAGCGGCCATGAGTTCTCCTTTCCCTCAACACTCCTGATCAGGCATTATATCCGGAGTCTCTGAACGCCGGGAGTCAAAGTTGGAAGATCATGTAGGCGGCCGCTAGCAGCAAGCCCGTCACGACAGCCGAGGCGAGTACAGCCCGGACAAAGGAGATCTCCTGCACCCTTGATAGACCTATCGAGAGCAACGCAACTCCCGCGTATACCCCCGCGACCCAGCGCAGGTCCGGCACAGCCGTGAGCGGCAGGTAAAACCCGAGAGGATAGGCGACGGTCCGCCATGTAACCTGGTATCCATGCCGTCCCCCCAAAGCCCCCACATGATAGAGGCCGGCCACCGCAAAGGATAATGGCAGGGGTAGCAAAAGGGCGATGAGTGCCGGGTAGAGACCCCCGGCGATGAGCCAGAACAACGCCGTCGGAAGCCCGCAGAATCCTAGAAAGAGGCCCGGCGCCCGCATGTCCGGTATGCGGGGAAGCACCTCGAAGAAGCGGCCCGGGTGGACGAGCAGGCTCGCCAGCAGCCGGAGATAGCTCGAAAAGGGGCGGGACACGTCCCAGTCGCTCGCCCCGCCCCGAATTGTGTCCCGGTTGTAGCCGCGCTTCGCCATGGAAAGAGTATAGCGAGGGTGGACGGATCTGTGGTTCTGAGGGTAGCGTCGGGTGAGGCAAGATCATCTATAATTACTTGAGGGCAGACTATAGAGAGAGGGTTGCGCGAATATGTCAGAGAACGACTCCTTCAATACACAGGCCAAACTCGACACCGACTCCGGGGAAGTAAAGATCTACAGTCTGAAGAAGCTGGACGAGCAGGTTTCGGGCGACATTTTCTCGTTACCGTTTTCGGTGCGGGTGCTGCTCGAGTCTTTGCTGAGAAACAACGGCGGCAAATTCGTGGACGACGATACCGTGGAGATGCTCTCGAACTGGCCGGATACCGTCGGGGGAGAGTTGCCGTTCCTGCCGGCGCGGGTCGTTATGCAGGACTTTACCGGCGTACCGGCGGTCGTGGACCTGGCGGCGATGCGCAGCGCGATGGACAAGCTCGGGGGAGACCCGGCCAAGATCAAACCGCTCGTGCCGTCGGACCTCGTGATCGACCACTCGGTGCAGGTCGATATGTACGGCAACGAACGGGCGCTCCAGTTCAACGCGGAGCGGGAGTTCGAGCGGAATAAGGAGCGGTACGAGTTCTTGAAGTGGGGCCAGCAGGCGTTCGACGACTTTACCGTCGTGCCGCCGGCGACCGGCATCGTGCATCAGGTGAACCTGGAGTACCTGGCGAAGGTCGTGCAAACTAAGGACGGGGTCGCCTACCCGGACACGCTAGTCGGCACCGACAGCCACACCACCATGATCAACGGCCTCGGCGTCCTCGGCTGGGGCGTGGGTGGCATCGAGGCCGAAGCCGTAGTCCTCGGCCAGCCCTACTACATGCTCGTCCCGGAAGTCATCGGCTTCAAGCTGACCGGCGCCCTGCAAGAGGGCGTGACCGCCACCGACCTCGTGCTGACCGTTACCCAGATACTGCGGGAGCACGGCGTCGTCGGCAAGTTCGTCGAGTTCTACGGTGACGGACTCTCCAGGTTGACCCTGGCCGACCGGGCGACCATCGCCAACATGTCCCCCGAGTTCGGTGTTACGACGACCTTCTTCCCGGTGGATGACGAGACGCTGAAGTACCTGCGCGGCACGGGCCGCGACGAGGAGTTGGTGGATCTCGTGGAGCGTTACTACAAGGAACAGAACCTCTTCCGGACCGACGACACACCGGAGCCCCGTTTCTCCGAGACGCTGGAGCTTGAGTTGGATACGGTCGAGGCGAGCCTCGCGGGGCCGCGGCGTCCGCAGGACCGTATCTCACTGGCCGACATGAACACCTCTTTTCAGGACGTGCTGGCGGAGATGACCGGCACGAACGGGTCTAACGGCGCGAACGGCAACGCCTATGACGCCGCTGACGAGGAGTCGATGGAGGCGAGTGACACCCCGAACCCGGACGTTCAGGACGAAGAGCCGCCGCGCCAGGTTGGAAGTTCGGAGATCGAGAATCCGTCCGAAGACGAGAATGTGGTGACGGTAACGCTCGACGGCGAAGAAGCTTATCTGAAGCACGGATCGGCGGTTATAGCGGCGATCACCAGTTGTACCAACACGTCCAACCCGTCGGTCATGATCGGGGCCGGACTCTTGGCGAGGAACGCCGTAGAAAAGGGCCTCACCGTAGATCCCCACGTAAAGACGAGCCTCGCCCCCGGCTCCAAAGTCGTGACGGAGTATTTGGAAAACTCTGAGCTGCTGCCTTACCTGGAGAAGCTGAAGTTCAACGTCGTCGGCTACGGTTGCACGACGTGCATCGGTAACTCCGGGCCGCTGCCGGAAGAAGTCTCCGAGGCCGTCGAGGAGAACGAGTTGGTCGTAGCCGCCGTGCTCTCCGGCAACCGGAACTTCGAGGGCCGCATCAACCCGGACGTAAAAGCAAACTACTTGGCATCGCCGCCTCTGGTCGTGGCCTACGCGCTGGCCGGTAAGGTCGACATCGACCTGGTGAACGATCCCCTCGGTAAAGACTCGGACGGAAATCCCGTCTATCTCAAGGACATCTGGCCGTCGCAGGAGGAGATCAGCCAGACGGTCGAGAACTCTCTTGACCCCTCCATGTTCAACGAGCAGTACGGCAACGTCTACACCGGCAACGAGCAGTGGAACGAGGTGGACGTCCCCGAGGGCGAACTCTACGACTGGGATTCTGAATCCACCTACGTCAAGGAGCCAAACTTCTTCGACGATCTCTCGCCCGAACCGGAGCCGTTGCAGGACATCTCCGGCGCCCGCGTCCTGGTAAAGGTCGGCGACTCGGTCACGACGGACCACATCTCCCCGGCCGGAGCCATCCCGCGCAACAGCCCCGCCGGAGAGTACCTGCAGGAGAATGGCATCGAGCAGCGGGATTTCAACTCCTTCGGCTCCCGGCGCGGCAACCACGAAGTCATGGTTCGCGGCACGTTCGGCAACATCCGGCTCCGTAACGAGCTCGTAGACAAGGAGGGCGGCTACACCGTCTACTTCCCGGAGGACGAAGAGACGACCGTCTACGACGCCGCGATGAAGTATCAGGAAGAAGGTACACCGCTCGTCGTGCTCGCGGGAGAACAGTACGGTAGCGGTTCCTCCCGCGACTGGGCCGCCAAGGGCACCTTGCTTCTAGGCGTAAAGGTCGTCATAGCCCAGAGCTACGAGCGGATACACCGCTCCAACCTCATAGGTATGGGCGTCCTGCCGCTCCAGTTCTCCGAGGGCGAGGGCGCCGAAAGCCTCGACCTCAATGGCACCGAAACCTTCGACATCGAAGGAATCTCCGGCCTGGAGCCGGGCAAGGAGATCATGGTAAAAGCCACGAGCGAAGACGGCGACGAAAAAGAGTTCACCACCATCGCCCGCGTAGACTCGCCGGTAGAGGGTGAATACCTCAAGAACGGCGGCATCTTGCACGCCGTGCTGCGCGAACTCTTGAACGAGGACAACTAGAGCAACAAAGAAGGAGGGAGGAGCCCGTGTCGCAGAAGGTTCTCGTAACCCGCGAGATCCCAGACGCCGGGCTCCGCCTCCTCGAAGACTTCGACGTAACAGTTCTATCTAAAGAGCCTCCCGAAAGAGACGAACTACTAGAAGCCGTCCACGGTACCGACGGAATCCTCTCTATTCTTACCGAAACAATGGACGCCGAGGTCATGGACGCCGCCGGCGACGGCCTCAAGATCATTGCCAACATGGCCGTCGGCTACGACAACATAGACGTGGATGCGGCAACCGAACGCGGCATAACCGTCACGAACACCCCCGGCATCCTCGAAGAAACAACCGCCGACACCGCATTCATGCTGCTCTTGGCCGCCGCCCGGCGTCTCGGCGAAGCGGAACGCTTTCTGAGGGCCGGCAAATGGGAGGCCTGGGGACCCAAGCAGTTCACCGGCCCCGACGTGTCTGGCAAGACTTTGGGCATAATCGGCTTCGGAGGCATCGGACAGGCTGTCGCTCGCCGAGCAAAAGGTTTCGGCATGGAAATCCTCTACACCGCCCGCTCCCGCAAAGAAGAAGCGGAAGAGGATCTAGGAGCACGCAAGGTAGAACTCGAAGAACTACTAGAGGAGAGCGATTTCGTCTCCATTCACACCCCGCTCACCGATGAGACCCAGCATCTGATCGGCGAAAAAGAACTCAGCTCTATGAAATCTACCGCCGTACTCGTTAACGCATCCCGAGGCCCCGTAGTGGACGAAGCAGCACTCGCCGAAGCCCTCGAAAACAAGACTATCTTCGCCGCCGGCCTAGACGTGTACGAAGAGGAACCAAAAGTCCACCACAAACTCCTCGAACTAGAAAACGCCGTCCTAGCCCCACACATCGGCAGCGCCTCCATCGAAACCCGCGACAAAATGGCCTACACGGCCGCCGAAAACCTCCGAGCAGTTCTGAACGACGAAGAGCCGCCGAATTCCGTGAATACCTGACCTTACCCGCAACTCAGGAAACTCTTGACAAAAGAAAGTCGTAGGTTTATATTGCATTTGAGTTTGTAATGCAAACTAGTTGGAGCAAGCGTATGGAAAATCTAAAGAAGGTCAGGTACATAACTAAGAACTACGAGCAACTGCAGGGGCTGAGGCAGGTACCTGTTGGAATCTTCTCGTTATCTGTAGCTCTATCCCACTCCGGTTTATGGTCCTGGTACACCATGTGGGAACCTATTCCTACTTTGCTTGTTCTGGCTCTAACAATAGGCTTGTATACGCTTATTGGCGTTCACTATAGGAAAAAGTTCGGTCGGGTTCAGTCTGCTCCCCACAGCGATTGGGACAGAGCTAGAGGAATTATTCTCGTCCTGGCGTTTGTAGGCGCTTTTGCTGTAGACCTTTCGTTCGAGCCTCCCGTGAGC
>JBARZO010000049.1:0-10713 GCA_049650165.1 Rubrobacteraceae bacterium | reverse complement strand
GTGTAAGGGTATAGTAGTGATTAAACCAAGCCCGGGCCGACAGGACATTTCCCCCCTCCAGTTTTTGTCGGCCGGGGCGGTTCTCTTTTTGTAGAGGTTCTTCCTGATCCAGTGTACGCCGTGTTTTGCTAGGCGTATTGAAGGTTGACGGGATACATTCTCTGGATCTCACAGCGCCGTCAGCCATTAGCGGTCTGCAATCAGCAAAACCAAAAAGCTGGAGGCTAAAACCTCGGGGTCACACCTCTCGAAGCGCGGAGCACATCCTCGGCCAGGATAAGTTGGGTAGGGACGTCTTCTCGCGTCTGCTCTACGGTACGTGGCTCCCCCTAACGGCGCCGGCGACGAGTGTAGGAAACATCGTTTGGGTTACAGCCGGGTATGACGGACGGTGGGTCGGCGCGGTTTTGATGTGCCTTGTGGATGTGATTCTGGCTTTCCCCAGCATCCTGCTCGCCATCGTGATTGTCACCATTCTCGGAAGGGGACTCACGAATGCGCTATTGGCCGTCGGGATCGTGTACATCCCCCAAATGGCCCGCTTCGGCTCCGACATCATCAGTGTCCGCGACGAGACTACATCGAAGCCGAGCACGCCCTGGGCGCGAGTCACACTCGGATAGTCACCTCGGCGATCCTGCCGAACAGCATGACGCCGCTGGTGGTACAAGCCACACTGACCCTCGCAGTCGCCATTTTAGACGTCTCAGCGCTCTCTTTCCTGGATCTCGGGGCGACGGCGCCCTCCCCGGAGTGGGGTGAGATGCTCACAGACGCCTTCCGTAGTGGTTTCGGAGTCTTTGTAAATGGACAGCACGCGATAATCTTCCCCGGCGTGGCTATCGCGCTCTCCGTAGTCTCGGTGAACTTTATCGGGGACGGCCTGCGCGACGCCCTGGACCCGCGGCGCTTGGGAGGCTGAACTTTAGTCTTCCTGAGAATTTTCCGCTGCCGGTAGCTCTTCGGGCTGACGTCGTGGCTTGTACTCTCCGGTCAGCGGTGCGGTGTCCCTCGCCAATGCTTCCCGGTTCTTATCCAGACGCTCCATAAAGCCGTGCAGCCTTTGTTTTCGCTCCCGGACGCGCTCCGCGTACTCGTCGAGCACGTTTGAGACGTCGTTCTTTAGCTCGCTGACGGCTCTTTCGTCGTCTATCTCTACTGCTTCCAGCTTGCGGGCCGCCGCGTCCCTCGTTTTCTGGGTTCGCACGAGATCCCGGTTGTTTCTCTTGTAGCCGCGCTCGAGATCCTTGATCTGGTCCTCGTCACCCTCGGACATCGCGGCGTTTAGGTTGCCTAGCAACGCGACACCCTCCATCCGGACCGAGGAAATCCTCTCCTCCGCCTCAGATAGTGCGGCGCGGGCTTCGTCTCTGGTGCGCAGTTTCTGAAGGAATTCCTCGTGCAGCGCCTCGCAGCGCTTTCTGTAGACGGCGAGCTCGTCCTCGATCTCGGAGACCATCCGCTCTTCCGGGGTGCCGCTCCACGGAAACATTACCCGGTGCTTACCCTATCCAAAGAGCTTCTAGTCCTAGAGCAAATCGCAATTGCGGCTCGGCAGGATTCATCGGATAAAGCGTTGCGCTAAGTAGACATTTGCGAGGCAAAACCGAAATCGTGTTACAGAACGGCTTCCTGGCCGTTAAGTACGTCTTCTGGTTTGCCGCCGGCGCGTAGGAGATGTGACTTGCCTTCCCAGACCAAGACTTCCGCCGGTTCCGGGTGGCTCAGGAAGCCCCGGTTGCTGGCGGAGAAACCGTAAGCTCCGCTGTAGAAAACCCCGATCAGGTCTCCAACCTCCGGCTCCGCGAGCGGGATGTTGGTCCCGAACATGTCGAGCGGCGTACAACATGGACCTGCCACCGCCGTACCTTCCTCCGCCGGCTCCGCGCCGGGACGACTCAGGTTCAGGAGAGGATACGCCTTGCGGAAGACCTGGCCCATGTTGCCGGTCGCGGTAAGGTGGTGGTTCATGCCGCCGTCCGTGACGGCGAAGGTCTTGCCTCGCATGTCCTTTACGTCCACCACTCGGGTAACGTAGAGACCTGCGTCGGCGACCAGGTAACGCCCAAGCTCGAAGATAAAGCGGCAACCTTCGAGTCGCGGGTCGGAACGGTAGACGGGCAGGAGATCCCGGTATCCGGCGCCGAAACGTTCCAGATCGAAGTCTTCCATCTTCTCGAAGTACGGAACCCCAAAGCCGCCGCCGAAGTCGATCATCTCCAGCGGTCGCCCGGCGTAATCCGCGCACTCCAGCGCCACCTCGAAGATGTTGCGGCAATGCTCCAGCAACGCGTCCGCGTCGAACACCTGCGTCGCCGTGTAAATATGGATGCCGCGCAGTACTAACTGCGGGTACGAGAGAACCTTCCGGACGGCCTCTTCTAGATCCTCCTGGTCGATGCCGAACTGGCCAACCGTCCCGCCCATCCGCATCCCCGAGCCCATGAGCTGGGCCGCCGGGTTTATCCGGAGACCAACGCCGACCTGCTGTCCCATCTCCTTGGCGATAGCGGAGAGACGTTCTATCTCACCTAGAGATTCAACGTTCACTGCGAAGATGCCTTCGTGGATGGCGCGGCGCAGTTCGTCGTTAGTTTTGCCGGGACCGGCGAATACGATGTCTTCGGGTTCTATGCCGGCGGCCCGCACGACCGCCAGTTCGCCGGAGGAGGCGACCTCGCCGCCCGCGCCACCGCGGGAGAGTAGCTGGCAGACGGCGACGCTCGGGTTCGCTTTTACTGAGTAGGAAACTTCTACACCTTCACCCAGGGCTTCCCGGACGCGACGTACCCGGTCGAGGAGTTGCTCGCCGTGGTAGAGGTAGAAGGGGGAGCCGTATTCCTCAGCTATCTGGGAGATTGGCACGCCGCCGGGGGAGAATTCCTCGCCGCCGTTCTCGTCGAAGCGCCCTGCCAGGGCGCGGGCTTTATCCTGCTGTGTAAGCATTGCTGACCGTCTTTCTATCTACCTTGCCGGAGCCTGTCTTTGGCAGTTCGTCTTGAATAATGATCTCCTTCGGCACCATGTACGGCGGCCCGTACGTCACGCAGTGCTCCCGAATTTTCTCGGCCGCCTGGTCGCCGTTCGAGCTATCTTTGAGCGATACCACGACGATGACCTGCGCCCCGACGTCCGGGTCAGGGATGCCGAAGGCGACGGCTTCGCTGACGAGCCCCGAGTCTACGATGAGGTCTTCGATCTCCTCGGGACTCATCCGGTAGCCCTGACTCTTTATCATGGCGTCCGCCCGTCCGACGAGGTAGAGGTACCCTTCCTCGTCCCGGTAGGCCAGGTCGCCGGAATGAACCACCTTGCTCTCGGGTAGTTCCGGGTGCGATAGGGGATCGGTCTTGTACGTCTTACGCGTTGCCTCTTCTTTGCCCCAGTATCCCATCGCAACCGTCGGCCCGCGGTGGACCAACTCTCCGACTTCGTCCGTGGCGCATTCCTCGCCGACGTTATTGACGACGTAGACCTCGGCGTTCGGGATTGCCTTGCCGATGCTCCACTTCTCCGGGCTTACGCGGTCCAGCTCATCCGGCGGCAGGTAGGTAGAGCGGAAGGCTTCCGTCAGGCCGTAGGAGAGGTAGATCCTGGTGTGTGTCAGGAGACGGCGAAGTTCCTGAAGGTTCGCGTAGGGGATGCGCCCGCCGGAGTTGGTGATATACCGCAGGTGCTCCAGCGGCTCTTCTTCGATGCTCTTTGTGCTCCTCAGCAGGAGCGTCCAAAGCGGCGGCACCCCGGCGAGTCCGGTGGCCTCGTGTCGTCGCAGACCTTTTATGAGGTCTCCCGGAAGGCGGGAGTTCTGGAGGATCAAGGTGGCCCCGACGCGCAGGGCGCTCGTGAGCTGGTTCAGGCCGTAGTCGAAGCTGAACGGCAGCGCGGAGAGGATGCGGTCCTCGGCGACGTTCTCGACGTAGGTTGAGACGATCTGGGCTCCCACCACCAGGTTGCGCTGCGAGAACGCCACGCCTTTCGGCTGCCCCGTCGAACCGGAGGTGTAGAGGATGGTGCTCAAGTCCCCCTCCAATACCGGCTGCTCCAGCCAGGTTCCGCCGCCCTGGACCAGAACTTTGTTCAGGCTCATCAGGTTTTCTGCGGCGTTGGTATCGGGTGGTTCGTCGCCCTTGTAGAAAGCGGTCTCGGCAATTCCCGACTCAAGGCTTTCGAGCTTCGGGCGGTCTCCGACGAGAACTTTTACGTCACAGTCTTCGGTGATGTACCGGACCTGGGGCGGCTTTAGTAGCGGGTTGATGTTTACGAATGCGGCCCCGGACTGAGAGGCGGCGAGCATCGCCACGATCGCCTCCCAGGACTTCTCCATAAAGATACCGATCCGGTCACCTTTTTGTACGCCGGCGTCTATAAAGGCGGCGGAGAGGGCGCTGCTGCTGCGGGCCAGGTCTTCGTAGGTGTACTCGGCCTTTCCGTCTACTATCGAGATTTTGCCCGGGTCACGCCGGGCGGCGTTGAGTAGCAGATGGTGGAAGGCGAATTCGGGGTGCGGGATCACTCGGTCTTGCTCTCCACGAGGGCGGCGATGTTGTTTACCGTACCGAAGTTTTCTTCATCCAGCTCGTCGTCTTCTACGACGATGTCGAACTTATCCTCCATGAACATCACAAGCTCAACGGTTTGGAGCGAGGTCAGGACGCCGTTCTCGATCAGGGGCTCGTCGTCGGATATTTCCCGGTTTCCCGTTACGTTTTCCTGGAGCCAGCCCTTGATCTCGGCGGTGGCAGTCTCGGTGTTTACGCTCATACTATTCGTACCTCCCGTAAGGTTCCTATCTCGTTCAAACTCTGCCTCAGCCGTGTAGGTTACTACACAACGCCGAAAGCTCTACCGGTGAGACAGAGAAAAGAAGATTATCGCACGCCGTCCCATGCTAGTAGTAGACGTCTCCTTTTATCCGCTGGTGGAGACGGAAGTACCACGGTTCGATCTTGTCCCACAGCCGGGCGCGGGTGCTATTTACCGGTAGATCAAGGGTTCCGACGAAGTCGACCAACTCACTCCCGAAACCGGCCTTGAACTTGTATACGCCGTACAGGGGATGGTTCTCGTCGAGCTTATCGAGGGTTGGGACTCCCCACATGTCGTAGTGGGTAACGCCGTTCTCTTTGGCCCACTTCATGACCTCCCATTGGAGCAGGTTGGCCGGGGTGATCTTACTCTTCTCCCGCGTCGAGACGCCGAGCATATAGATACACTTCCGGCCGAAGGTGAAGACCATCGCCGCGGCGGGACGAGTTCCTTCGTGCTCGGCGAAGAATAGGTGCGCCCTCCCGGCTTTCTCCAACTCTTGCCACAGAGTCTCGTAGTAACTGTACGGTCGGCTCCAGAAGTCCTTGCGCTCCACCATCTCACCGTGCATGCGCCAGAACAGCGCTAGAGCTTCGGGAGAGTTGTCCTCGACAACCTCTACACCTTCCTTGTCGGCCCGACGAACCCCGTAGCGGGTACTCTTCTTCATGTTCGCGAGCAGGTCCTCTTCGGACTGGCTCAAGTCTATCGTTAGGGTCGCTTTGTGGTTCACGTTCCACCGGAACTTCTGAAAGCCGAGCGCCCGAAGATGATCCTTGATCCCTTCTTGCTCCTCCCGGACCTCCGGCTCAATCTTGACTGTGTGTGCCCCCCAACGCTCCGCCACCTCGACCATTCCGTCGAAAAAAGCCCGAACGGCTGCATCATCGTTCCACGAAAGCCATGGACCTTTGGGACAATACAACATGCCGCCCGGCACACCGGGGGTACTGTAGAAAAGGAACTGTCCACTCCCGAACAACTCGCCGTCTCTCTCCAGCGTTACCCGGACCGGCTTCCAGCCGAGACCGTGCTTCAGTTCGCCCCATTCGTAGCTTTGCAGGAGGTTGCCACCGCCCGGCGAAGACTCTACCCACCGGTTCCACTCTGAGGGTGATATAGCTCCTTTCTCCACGACCGCGTAGCGTCCGGTCGTGGTAGGTGGGCTAACGTTATTTTCGGTGGAGGACATGCAAACCTCTTACCTTATCGAGGGACTGGTGCGGGCTCAGAGTCTAGGGGTCAGGCTGAATATGTTCAAGCCGGATAGTGGATAGGCCCCATAGTGCTTAACGCATCCAGAAGCTTGGCTCACCGTCCCCGAGTGTGTAGGCCCAGTTGGAGAGTTGTCGCGCTGTTTCTTGCTGGTCTTGGTTACTTAACTTCGCCAGCAGCACATTGCGCCGACTGCCCCGGTGAAAAAATCCCAGCTTCCGCAGATCCTCCGACCGGACCGAAACCACCGATTCCCCGTAACGGTAGCGGACCAGATGAACTCCCGCTCCCCTGAAAAAGCGAACAGCATCGCGGATCAGGGTCCGCGCCACGTCGTGGCGGCCCGGTAGCGTCATGAGGTCCATCATGTAGCCATCTATGCCGCCGGTCGTCACCTTGAGCACGGCGTAACCGAGAAGCGCAGCTCCTTCTTTTACGCCCAAAACGGTCACCGGGTACTGTGGCGAGCCGGGACCGTAGCGCCAGTTCAGGAATGCCGCGTCTTTCTCCGCGATGCAGGGAACTACATTCGCTACGGTTTCGAACAGATCGTCGAATGACTCGTCGAAGCTATCGAGAACCTCGGACTCGTGGCCGCCCGCGAAAGCGCCGGTCAGGACTCCGTCCAGCGTGCGCAGTCCGCCGTTTAAGAGCTTTTTCGCCAGGGCCGGGAGCGGCAGCCGGGAACGGGATGGCGACGAATCCGCCGAGATATTCAGTAGCTTGCTTAGCCGCGCCGGGATGGGAGGGACCGGTAGCTTTGAGACGTTCAGCAGCTTCGCCGCGTAGTCCAGTTTGCCGACCTCTTCGGCCCCGAGCCGGGTCTCTATCCCGATCACCGATGGCAGGATGTCGCAGGCGACGCAGTTATCGGCGGCGCGAAAAAAAGACCGCATGAGCGACAGGGCGTAGAAGCCGTAGCCGGGGTTCACCTCGTAGTCTCCGGGGGTGTAGGCGACTACTCTCTCCCCGTTGATCCGGTAGTATTGTGGCAGCGAAGATAGGTGGCCCACGACTTCTCCATCTTCGGTTACGGCGACCCAGCGGCGGGCTTCCTCTGCCAGAGGGTGTTCGGAGACCCAGCGGTAGAAGTTGCTGTAGAACTCGAAGTCGTGGACCTCCGGGATGTGGGGGTGGGTGAGAATACGAAGCTCCCCGATTTTCTCTCCCAACCCGTCTTGCCCAAAGAGTGGGTCTTCAAGTTGACGCACCGACACTTTCTTTTTATTGCCTGAGTTAATAGTAGAAGTCGCCCTTCACCCGCTGGTGCAGCCGGTAGTAGATAGGCTCCATCCGATTCCAGACCTTCGCCGGCGCCGATTTTATCGGCAGGTCGTAGCATCCTATAAAGTCCGCCACTTCGCCGCCAAAACCAGCCTTGAACTTGTAGATGCCGTACATGGGATGGTCCTCCGTTAGCTCATCGGGGTGCGGGATGTTGACCATGTCGTAGTAGGTGGCGCCGCGTTCTTTGGCCCATTTCATGATCTTCCACTGCAACAGATGACTGGCGTTGAGGTTCTTCTTTTCGTCAGTGGATGCACCCGATAAGTACCAGTACTTGTGGCCGAAGGTTACCGCCAACAGGGCCGCCAGGCGATCTCCCTCGTGTTCGGCGAAAAAGAGGTTTGCTTTGCCGGAGTCGAAGAGCGTCTGCCAGGAGGAGATCACGTAATCCTTGGGCCGGTGCCAGAACTTGTTGCGTTCTATCACCACCTCGATCATGCGCCAGAATTGATCTATCGCCTCCGGAGAGTTGTCCTCCACTACCGTTACGCCCTCTCTGGCGGCCCGTCGGACACTGTAACGGGTGCTCTTTCTCATGTTCGCGAGGATCTCATCCTCCGAAGGACTGAGGTCTACTACCAGCGTAGTCTTGAAATTCAGGTCCCATCGGAACTTCTCGAAGCCGAACGCCCGGAGATGTTCCTTTACGTCTTCGCGATCTGATGAAACCTCCGGTTCGATCTTGACTGTGTGTGCCCCCCAACGCTCCGCCACCTCTACCACACCGTCGAAGAAAGCCCGCACGACCGCATCATCGTCCCACGGCAACCAGGGACCTTTAGGACAGTACAAAAGTCCGCCCGGCACGCCGGGGGTACTGTAGAACAGGAACTGTCCGCTTCCGACCAACTCGCCATCCCGTTCGAGTGTTAGCCGAACCGGCTTCCACCCAAGCCGCTTTTTGAACTCGCCCCACTCGTAGCTCTGGAAGAAGTGGCCGCCGCCGGGAGATTTCGTGACACAACTGTTCCACTCCGAGGATGAAATATTTTCTCTTTCCACGACCGTGTATCGACCGGTTGCGGTGGAGGTGGGGTTCTGCGGAGCGGCAGAGCTCATAGTGTGTTCTCTTCCCATGTTGTGCTAAGTTCAGACAGGCCGCAAGTTTAGGTGGCTGGTCGGGGGCCGTCAAGCCGAACTTGCCCCGTTTGCAGCGGCTACTGTAGAGGTTGCTGTCTAGCCCTACCTAAGCCAGAAGGTCGCTTCTCCATCTCCTATGGTGTAAGCCCAGTTGGAGAGGTGTCGTGCCGCTCCTTGCATGCCGGGGTCCGTGAACTTCGTCAGCAGGTTGTTGCGCCGGCTCTTACGGAAAAAGAAACCCAGACGCTGTAAATCCGCCCGACGGGGTGCGTACGGCGACGGGACGTGCCGGTAACGAATTATGGGCGCGCCAGCCCGGCGCAGCGCCCGGACGGACTCCCGAACCAGCGCCCGCGCCACGTCGTGGCGTCCTGGCCGCGCCGTAAGGTCCATGATGTAGCCGTCCGGGCCAGGCTCGTCGGTCTTGAGCACGGCGTAACCGAGAAGCGTATCGCCTTCTTTTACGCCCAGTACGGTTACCGGATGTTGTGGCGAACCGGGGCCGTAGCGCCACTTGAGAAACGCCGCATTCCGCTCCGCGGTGCAGGACACGGAGGCCGCGACGACCTCGAACAGTTCGTCGAAAGAGTCGTCGAACTCGTGCAACTCTTGCACCTTAGGGCCGCCAGCGAAGACGCCTCCCAGCGCCTCGTCGACTGCCCAGAGCCCACCGTTTAGAAGGTTTTTTATCGGCGCGGGTATCTGGGCGCGGGGACGAACCGGCAGCACGGCTTGACCGTGGGGGTCTGAGAACTCCTCCGCCCCTCCTGAATCGCTCTGGTAGCCCGGATAACCGTAGGGGACCGGAGAAGAGGCGTCGGGTTCTCCGCGTCCCAGGAGCCGGGACAGTCGGGCGGGTAGCTGTGGCGCGGGGATCTTTGAGACGTTCAGCATCTTCACTGCGTAGTCCAGCGGCCCGACGATTTCGGCCCCGAGTCGGGTTTCCACCTCGATCGCCGCCGGCACCATGTCGCAGGCCACCATATTTTCGCAGGTGCGGAAGAAGTTCCGCATAAGAAGAATGGCCTGGATGCCGTGCCTGGGATCCACCATAAAATCAGCCGGCGTGTGGCCGATCACCCTCTGGCCATTGATCCGATAGTACTGCGGCAAGGCTGAGAGGTGTCCGACAACCTCTCCTTCTTCGGTTATGGCGACCCACCGGTACAACCGGTCCGCCAACTCGTGCGTTTCGAACCATCGGTAAACCGCCTTGTGGAAGCTGGCATCAAAGACCCCAGGGTGTCCGGGATACGCGACTATTCGCAGCTTTCCTATGGCATTGTCGGCATCCTTGTGCTCGGACTTCGCTTTTTCCAGAGTTTTTACTGTCGCCTTCGCCACTCAAACCCTCCCTTTGAGTTTCGGGGGCATTTCGTAGTCTTCCGCGCTACTCTAGCAGTGGAAACGTTTATGCTGAGTTATATCTGATTTACAGAATGAATTTTTGGCACAGAGTGTAAAGTAGCATTTCTGTAGAGTCAGAGTGGATTTACGCCCCCAAGAACTCTGCAATGTGGCATAGTGGCGTAGTTTTTGGTTTCATACCATAGTCTTGTTACGTAGAGTCTACACAAAGGTTATGCCAGCTATTATCAAAGTATCTAAATTTGATCCGCCGTTCGCCCGGTCTTGTGCCGTAGGGTGGGAGATCTCTTGAGGGGAGATTCCGCCCTCAAAGAGGTCAGGAAAGTCGGCGCTGCCGCCAAGCGACGCCGTTATCGGCGGCGGCGTTTTGGAATACTGTTCGTGTCGTTGTTGGTGCTGGTCGGGGGGATAGCGTACGCCGCAAATTATCTCTCGGGTGGATCGGACGAGCAGGTGGGCGAGACTCCTCAAAAAGTGAAGTTGCTCAGGGAGCCGGTCGCTGCCGTTGGAGGAACACCCGAGATGCCCGACGCGCTGAAGCTCAAAACCACCCCGGCTTCTTCGGCGTATCTCTCCGTGGCGGGCGAGTTGCCCGAGGTCGCCCGGGAAAACATAGAAGCCGTCTACAAGAGCAAAGAAGATCCGAACTGGGCCGCGGTCCGGCTGGACCTCGAAGGCGAGGAGGGGGATCACGTGCTCTTTCTCCAGAAAGAAGGCCGGGCGTGGGAAGTCCGGCGCTCCGTGCTGACCGACGAGCCGGACTACGCGGACAACGAGAAGGCGGCGCTGGACGGCGTGCCCTCAGACCTCGCCAAATCGCTCTACACCGTCGAAACTTCGGAGAACGGAACCTTCATGACCTCGGAGCTCGAAGAAGAACCGTTGAAAGTCGACGGTATACCGGATCTTGGAGATCCACGATTCTCAGACCCCGAGCCGGTACTCGACGACGTGCCG
>JBARZO010000048.1:0-2912 GCA_049650165.1 Rubrobacteraceae bacterium | reverse complement strand
CCTGCTGCGCCTGCTGGTAAAGAATCTCGGAGAGCTTGTGAGACACCGTCATGAGAGTTTCTTGCTTTGTCTTGATCTCCTCTACGTCGCCGCCAGCGAGAGCTTCTTTGGTCTCTTTTATTGCCTCTTCGACGTCATTTTTGGTTGCAACATCTACCTTGCCGTCCACGTCCTTGAGTGACCGCTCGACAGTATAGACCAGGTTGTCGGCGTTATTCCGGACGTCAGCCTCTTCTCGCTTACGCTTGTCGTCGCCGGCGTGCGACTCGGCGTCCCGGACCATCTGATCTATCTCGGAGTCCGCAAGACCACTGGATGCGGTTATGGTAATCCGCTGCTCCTTGCCGGTGCCCAGGTCCTTAGCCCCCACGTTGACGATGCCGTTGGCGTCAATGTCGAAGGAAACCTCGATCTGGGGCATCCCCCGCGGCGCCGGCGGGATACCAACGAGCTGGAAGTTGCCGATCAGCTTGTTGTAAGCCGCCATCTCGCGCTCGCCCTGATACACCTTGATCTCGACCGAGTTCTGGTTGTCGTCCGCCGTGGTGAAAGTCTCACCTTTACGTGTAGGTATAGTCGTATTCCGCTCGATCAGCTTGGTGAACACGCCGCCTTTGGTCTCGATACCCAGGGAGAGCGGTGTAACGTCGAGTAGCAGTACGTCCTTGACCTCACCGGCCAGGACACCGGCCTGGATGGCGGCCCCGATGGCGACTACCTCGTCCGGGTTGATGCCTTTGTGAGGTTCCTTGCCCGTGATCTCCTTGACCTGTTCCTGAACCGCCGGGATGCGGGTAGAACCGCCGACCAGGATCACCTGATCTACCTGCCCGCTCTGTAGGCCTGCATCCTCCATTGCCTTACGCACCGGACCGGCGGTACCTTCGACCAGGTCTGCGGTCAAGTTGTTGAACTGTGCCCGGCTGAGCGTCAGGTCCATGTGCTTCGGGCCGTTGGCGTCAGCGGTAATAAACGGCAGGTTTATGCTCGTGCTGGTGGTCGAGGACAGTTCTCTCTTGGCCTTCTCGGCGGCTTCGACGAGCCGCTGGGTCGCCATCTTGTCCTTGCCCAGGTCTATACCCTCGGACTTCTTGAATTCGGAGACCATCCACTCGACGATCTTGGCGTCGAAGTCGTCACCGCCGAGGTGGTTGTTGCCGTTGGTGGCCTTTACCTCGAAGACGCCTTCACCGAGCTCCAGAATTGAAACGTCGAACGTGCCACCACCCAGGTCGAAGACGAGAATCGTGTGCTCCTGCTCTTTCTCCAAGCCATAGGACAACGCCGCCGCGGTCGGCTCGTTGATGATCCGCTTTACGTCGAGCCCGGCGATCCTACCGGCGTCCTTTGTGGCCTGGCGCTGGGCGTCCTCGAAATACGCCGGGACGGTTATGACAGCCTCGGTTACCTCTTCGCCCAAATACTCTTCTGCATCCCGCTTAAGCTTCTGCAAAGTCATGGCGGAGATCTCCGGCGGCGAGTAGTCCTTGTCCTCGACCCTCACCCGGATGTCGCCACCGGAGCCGGAAACAACATCGTAACCTACACGCTCGGCTTCGACCTTGACATCGTTGTAGCGACGGCCCATAAAACGCTTGATCGAGTAGATCGTTCGATCCGGGTTCGTTACGGCCTGGCGCCGGGCTAGCTGCCCAACCAGCCGCTCCCCGCTCTTCTTATCGAAAGCCACCACTGAGGGCGTAGTTCGCTCCCCCTCTGAGTTCGTTATGACTACCGGGTCTCCACCCTCCAACACAGCAACACAACTGTTGGTCGTACCGAGATCTATACCAATGCTCTTGCCCATCAAATGCCTCCTGAAGACACTATACAATTATCTCAACTGTCGGTAGTATAAAATCTAAGTGTGTCACCTTCAAGTTTATAGTTTGTGTAAATTTCTCATTTCGTGGGCGCCGGGTTAGACAATGTTGCGAGACTCCCTACTCGGATGGCGAGCCCTCATATATTCCTTGGAATTTTATTGCCGTAGAACTTGATCTAAGGGAGATTTAGATTCTTGGTCCGTATAAGGTAGGATTAGATGTTGTAGATTCAGAAACGGGAGGTTTCGCGAGGGTTTGGAAGAAACGATTTTACTGGTGGATGATGATCCAGCGTTGCTGGAGGTTACTACCATCGTGCTCGCTTCCGAAGGGTACAAAGTTCTGACCGCCGAGGACGGTGCGGGGGCGCTCCGGGTGGTGGGACAGGAAAGGTTGGATCTCGTCGTACTCGACGTTATGTTGCCCAAGACGAGCGGTTTCGAGGTTTTGAAGAAGATTCGGCAGCAGACTGACGTGCCGGTAGTGATGCTAACGGCCAAAAGCCAGTCGGTGGATAAGGTGGTGGGCCTGGAGCTCGGGGCGGACGACTACATAACCAAACCCTTCGACACCAAAGAATTGTTGGCAAGAATACGAGCTATCTTGCGGCGACTCCGGCAACAGAACGGGCGGGGTCAAGTCCTCAAGCTCGGTCCTTTGGAATTGGACCCGGAAGGCTACACCGTAACGCGGGATGGTGAGGCTTTGGACCTGACACCGACGGAGTTCAAGATCCTGGCGCTCCTTATACGGCGGCCAGGCCAGGCTTTTACTCGGGCCCAAATTTCCGACGCCGTTTCTACCAGCTCGCACTACCTAGCGAGCCGCTACATAGACGTACACATCTCCCGGCTCCGGCATAAAGTAGAAGGCGACCCGTCGAAGCCGCGGATCATACAGACCGTTCCCAGCGTCGGTTATAGAGCCGCCCGGACGCTGTAGAAAAGGTTCTCCCGGAGGCCTGAAATAAAGACGAAGCGCAAGAAAGGTTTTAGACCGGATCTCTCGTTCAGGACCCGGGTCTTTATGGCTCTCGTTGGCATCTCCGCCGTCACCAGTCTCGTAATAGGACTCGTTCTCTACTAC
>JBARZO010000047.1:0-2594 GCA_049650165.1 Rubrobacteraceae bacterium | reverse complement strand
GTTCTAACCTCTCCGTGTGGCGTGTAAGATCAGTCGGTTTAGTAAACCTTTGTCTCTCTACCCATTTGCCGCCAACCTATAGCCTCTAATCTTACACCGCCCGGCCGAGCAAGATGCCATCCCCTGGAACGTTTCTCTACGCTTTTTCTATCTCTAGCATATAAGGTCAGTCTTCAAAGGTGACGTAGACGCTTTGCTCGCCTACGGCTATACCGGAAGGCACGGCGTTGGCGAAACCCGGTCGGACGCGGTCGAACTCGACAGTTCGCCGCTGCTCCAGGCTTTCAGGGTCTAGAACATCCAGACTGCCGGAGGTTGCGGCGTAGAGGCTGTCCTCTTCGACCGCCAGAACTTCGATGCCTCCCCTAAAGTCGTTTCTTCTCCGGTATCCATCCTGAGCGCCGAAGTGGCCTGGACAGCCGTGACCTGTCCGGTCTCGTCACCCATGAACGCCCGCGTGGAGTCGCCGGGGGATAAGTCGTACTATTAGCATTTGACGCGAACGCCTTAAAGCCCTGGAGGCGGGTTCTCTTTGACTTACGTCGGTGGTGATTTAGTTTTTCACTATTTTGGCTTGGTGATCGCTCCTTCCGAAGCCGATGAGACTAACGCCGCGTACTTAGCCATAACGCCTGTAGAGTAAGAGGGTCTGGGCTCGGTCCAGTCGGAGAGGCGGGCTTCTAGTTCCTCGTCCGTTAGGTTTACGTTCAGGATTCTCTCTTCTATGTCCAGGGTGATCGTGTCGCCGTCTTGAACGGCGGCTATCGGGCCGCGGTGCGCGGCTTCGGGGGCGACGTGGCCGGCCATGAAGCCGCGGGTCGCGCCGGAGAAGCGACCGTCTGTCAGGAGGGCGACGGATTCGCTGAGGCCTTGGCCGACAAGGGCGGCGGTAACGCCGAGCATCTCGCGCATGCCGGGGCCGCCTTTGGGACCTTCGTACCGGATCACGAGCACGTCGCCCGCGGAAATCTCCTCGGCCTGGACCGCTTCCATCGCTTCCTCTTCGGAGTCGAAGATGCGGGCCGGTCCTTCATGGCGCGGGCGCGTGTAGCCGGCTACCTTGATCACGCACCCTTCGGGCGCGAGGTTGCCTTTCAGGATAACGAGCCCGCCGGACGCCCGCAGCGGCTGGTCTATCGGCAGGATCACCTCTTGCCCCGGAGTTTCCTGAGCGTCTTCGACTTCTTCGGTGAGTGTCCGGCCGGTTACGGTGAGTTGGTCGCCGTCCACGAGGTCCGCCTCGATCAGGCGCTTCCCGAGCAGTCGGGAGCCGCCGGCCCGGTCGAGGTCAACTGCGGTATAGCGTCCACCGGGTTTGAGGTCGGCGATGATCGGGGTTCGGTCGCTGACCGGATCGAAGTCGTCGATGTCGAGCGGGATGCCGGCCTCCCGGGCTATGGCGAGCAGGTGCAGCACCAGGTTCGTCGAACCACCGGTCGCCGCCCCCGCCGCGATGGCGTTCTCGAAAGACTGCCGGGTCAGGATGCGATCCGGCCCCAACCCGTTCTCCAAAAGCCGCATAACCAGCTTGCCGGCCTCGACGCACGTATCATCCTTACGCCCGTCCAGGGCGGGCGGGCTCGCCGATCCTATCGGGGATAGGCCGAGGAACTCCAGCACCATCGCCATCGTGTTGGCCGTGTACTGGCCGCCGCACGCGCCGGCTCCGGGGCATGCGTGCTCTTCGAGGTCTTTCAGGTCGTCGTCGGACATACGGCCCGCCGCGTTAGCCCCGACGCCTTCGAAGACGTCCTGGATGGTTACGTCGTTGCCGTGGAAGCGGCCGGGTTTTATCGAGCCGGAGTAGACGATGACGCTGGGAATGCCGAGCCTGACGTGGGCCATCGCGGCGGCTGGAAGGGTCTTGTCGCAGCCGACGATGGTTACGATGGCGTCGAACATGTGCCCCCGCCCTACGAGCTCGATGGAGTCGGCCATTACCTCCCGCGAGACGAGTGAGGTTTTCATCCCCTGGGTACCCATCGTTATGCCGTCGGAGATGGAAACGGTGTTCAACTCCATCGGCGTGCCGCCCGCCTCGCTCACTCCCTCTTTTACTCGCTCGGCGAGATGGCGGTGGTTGAAGTTGCAGGGCATGGTCTCGATCCAGGAGTGGGCGACCCCGACTATCGGTTTGTTTAAATCCTCTTCGGAGAACCCCATCCCCTTTAAGTAAGAGCGGGCCGGTGCCCGGTCCCGCCCGTCCAGGATGGTGCGGCTGTTGCGACGTATATCAGTAGTCTCCATGTAAGCTCCTCTAATTGGACGTAGAACAAAGTATAGAAAGACAAGCGCCTTTATGCCAGATGCCACGCGACTTTCGTTGTTCTAGCCCATTTGGAGTATTGAAAGGATCAAGACCAAATATATACAATGGTTGCCACATGAAAGGTAGCAGGCGCCTTTCGAGGTTAGGGAAGGAAGGAGAAAAATGAGACGGCTATTTTGTTTGGTCTCGCTTTCAATGGTGTTCGCGTTGATCTCGGCGACTGGTGTGGGGGCCCAGGGTCAGACGGTAACGGTAAGCATGGAGGATAACTTCTTCGATGCGGCCAACATCACCGTCGAGCCGGGGACCACGGTCACCTGGGTCC
>JBARZO010000046.1:0-2695 GCA_049650165.1 Rubrobacteraceae bacterium | reverse complement strand
TGCGAGGCGAACCTCAAACGCCTCGGAACCGACTACCTAGACCTCTACCAGGTCCACCAGTGGGACGGCCAGACACCGCTAGAAGAAACCCTCGAAGCACTCGACACGCTCGTTAGCCAGGGCAAAGTGCGCTACGTCGGATGCTCTAACCACTCCGGCTGGCACCTGATGAAAGCCCTCGGCACCTCCGAAAAGCTCGGCTACCAGCGATATGTGAGCCAGCAGATCTACTACTCCCTCGAAGCCCGGGAGGCCGAATACGAACTCGTCCCCATAGCACTCGACCAGGAGTGCAGCATCCTCGTCTGGAGCCCGCTAGCCGGTGGTCTGCTATCCGGCAAGTACCGCCGCGGCCAGGAAACCCAAGAAGGCCGCCACCTGGGGGAGTGGGATGAACCGCCGGTACGTAACCAGGAGAAACTCTATGACACGATAGAGGTGCTCGTAGAGATAGCTGACGGGCACGGCGTCTCAGCCGCGCAGGTCTCGCTCGCATGGCTTATGGGACGTTCCGGTGTAGCTTCGGTGATAGTCGGGGCGCGTACCGAGGAGCAGCTCGCCGACAACCTGGCCGCCGCTGATCTACAGCTAACCAACGAAGAGCGTGGCCGTTTGGATGAGGTTAGCTTGCCGCCGCTGCTGTATCCGTACTGGCATCAGGCCAAGACGGCCTCCGACCGGCTCGGTCCGGCGGACCTCTCGTTGCTGGGTCCTCATCTGGGAGGCGGCTCCTAGAGCCTCCGTCAGCCGGACTCCGTGTGCTACCCTCGGTCTCATGACGACCACCGGCGCTAGCGATGTTGGACCTCCTCCTTAAACTCTTTACGGCGGCGGCTCTCGGTGCGGTGGACCTGTGGTTGGGCATCCCCGCAGGACTCGTCGCTGGACTTCCTCCCACCGTGAGCGGTATAGCAGCCGTATCGGGCGCCGTGGTCGGGGTAGTGCTCGTATCTTGGGCCGGAAAGTGGCTGCGAGGTTGGGTCTACAACCGCCGCTGGCTCGACCGGCGCCGCGTTCGCATAGAGCGCATGTGGAAGCGTTACGGGGTGATCGGGGTGGCCTTGCAGGCCCCGATGCTCACAGGGGCGCCCCTCGCCACCGTTCTGGCCCTGGCCCTCGGCGCTCCCACACGCCCGCTCTTGTTTTGGATGATCTCCAGCGTGGTGCTCTGGGTAGCGGTTCTGACGGGAGCAACCGTTCTGGGCTTTGAGATATTCGACCGCTGAACGGCCTCTATACTTTTGCCCGGCCTATACCGGCTCTTCTTCCGGGTCCTCCAGCTCTTCGTCTTCCTCCAAGACCGCCGAGGAGGTTACTTTGAAGACCATGATCTTGCCGCGCTCCGGGTAGTCCACAATTTCTACGTCCCCGGTTACGGCGAGTTGGTCTCCTACCAGGTCTTCTACGTCCTCGACCGCCGATACGTCGGCTTCGATCTCCAGCAGGTAGCCGGTATGTTCGCCCTCGGGCTCGTTCTCGGCTCTGCGGAGCCATCCTTCAAAATAGGCCATCTCCAAACTCCTCCTAGCGTCGTTTGCCGGAGACTATAGTACCGGAAGCGCCGGCCCCGGACGCGCTTTTTGGGTTCGGGAAAGAAATAAGGGCCGAAATCTTAGAGACTCCGGCCCTTTTTCATCGAGTTGTATAGTTCTCTAGGCGAGCATTACGTTGCCGCCGCTGGCCTCTACCTGTATCTCCTGCAGAGGCTTTTCTGCCGGTCCCTGCACCACGCTGCCGCCGTCTGCCGGATCGAACATCGAACCGTGGCACGGGCAGCCTAGCTGCTGGCTTTTTAGCTGGTAGGCGACCTCGCATCCCGCATGCGTACACACGGCGGAGTAAGCCATCCAGCTACCGTCCTCCATGTGTACCAACACCGCCGGCTGCGCCCCACCTTCTCCGGCAACGTTGAACGAGAACGCCTGGTTGGGCGGGAGAAACTCTTCCTGCACTATGACCCCGCCCTGCTCCACCGTTGGGCTGGTCGTGCTCGGTGGACTGCTGGCCTGCGTAGTTCCGCCGCTGGCAGCGGTGGTCTCTCCTCCACCGCCAGAACCCGAGGTCGTCTCGCTCCCGCTAGAACTGGATTCTCCGCTACAGGCGGCTAGTACCGAAGAGCCGGCCACGCCGACGCCCAAGACCCCGCCCAGACGGATGAACTGCTTTCTCGACACCCTTTCATCACCCAAAACATCCTCCTTCTACGTCGGGACTCCTGCCGAGTCTGTTTGTATAGTTTGTACGCGTTCGGACCCCAGCCGGTTCGTTTACCTGCGCCACCGGAGCGCAACGAACGCGCCACCACCGAAGACGATGACGCCGCCGATCACCAGCGCGGTGCTGAATACGCCGTGCTCGGCCCACTCCTCAGCCCACGTTTCGTTTCCTCCGTGGGCCAAAGCCACCGACGGGAACAACAAGCACGTCGCGAGCAGCGTAAAAACCACCAACGTCAGAATCTTTTTGCGCATACAGCCTCCTTCGGGATCTCTTGTAACCTGCACAAGCATCTTAGATGTGGCAAAGGAGGTTCGACATCGCCCGTATGAATGAGTTTCTACTAGCCCATTTGAGGTATGGAAAACGTATAGTCGTTACGGTAAATACCCCGTCACTGAATCCGGACGAGGCCGCTATTTTGTAGCCCCGTACGGTGCAAAGCGCGATTGCAGCAGACTCCAGGTTACTCTGGATC
>JBARZO010000045.1:0-3864 GCA_049650165.1 Rubrobacteraceae bacterium | reverse complement strand
GCCGCTCTCGACCGCGACGCGTAATTTTAGGCTTAGGAAGCCGCTATGTCAAGCTCGTCGGTCTCCCGCGTCTCGTACCCTTCTACCGTGGCGGTGAGTTGCCGGTAACGGGGCAGTCCGGTGGCCGCCGGGATGAGCTTCCCGATAATGACGTTCTCCTTGAGTCCGGCCAGGTCGTCCACCTTGCCCTCTATGGCCGCGTCGGTCAGAACGCGGGCGGTCTCCTGGAAAGAAGCTGCGGAGAGGAAGCTGTCGGTAGCGAGCGAGGCCTTCGTTATGCCCATAAGGACGGTGTGGAAGGTGGCCGGCTGGCCGCCCTCTTCCTCGACCCGCTCGTTCTCGGCCCGGACGGCGAACTTATCGCCGACCTGCTCGGGGAGCAGGTTCGTGTCGCCCGGATCGTCGACGATGACCTTACGGAGCATCTGACGAACGATGACCTCGATGTGCTTGTCGTGAATGTCCACGCCCTGGGCCTTGTAGACCCGTTGGACTTCGGCGACCAGGTAACGCTGGATGGCGGTGGTGCCGCGGTCGTAGCGCAGGTCGTTCTCCAGGATGGCGTGCGGGTAGAGCGCACCGTCCGTTATCGGGGTGTTCGCGATAACCTCCGTACCCTCGGACATTTGGGTCCGCAAGAGCTGACGTTCTACTGTGTAGGACCGGCTCTCTGTCCCATCCGACGAGGTGACTACCACCTTGATCAGGCGCTCGTAGTCCGCCTCTTCGAAGGTGACGTAACCATCGATCTCCGAGATTATGGCTTCTCCCTTGGGATGCCGGGCCTCGAAAAGCTCCTGCACCCGCGGCAGACCGGTCGTGATGTCCTCACCCGCGATACCTCCCGTATGGAAAGTCCGCATCGTGAGCTGCGTACCCGGCTCACCGATGGACTGGGCCGCGATGATGCCGACGGCCTCACCGACGTCCACAGCCCGGTAAGTCGAGAGCGCCCGACCGTAACAGGCCTGGCAAACACCGTGAGGATTCTCGCACTTGGACGGCGTCCGTACCGCGACTACCGTGTCGCGCGGCAGCGATTCCTGCCACGAAGCCAGGACCTGGGGCGTAATGTCCGTACCGGCTTCAGCGACCAGCTCGCCCGTCTCCGGGTTCGCCAGGTCGCGGGACAGGAAGCGAGCCGCGACGGAATCGTTCCCGTCACCCTTGCCGTTGTCGAGGTAAAGCGGCAACTCGATAAAGCCTTCGCTGCCACAGTCCTCGCCGTTCACGACCACGTCCTGGGCCACATCCACCAGTCGGCGGGTCAGGTAGCCCGAGTCGGCGGTCCGCAGAGCGGTGTCGGCCTGTCCCTTCCGGGCGCCGTGGGTCGAGGTGAAATATTCGAGTACCGAGAGGCCCTCCATGAAGTTGGACTTCACGGGCTCGTCGATAATCTCACCCTTCGTGTTCGTCATCAGGCCACGCATACCGGCGAGCTGTGTGATCTGGGAGTAGTTACCCCGGGCGCCGGAGTTGGCCATCATGGTGATCGGGTTGAGCCGGTAGAGGTTCGCCTTCATGGCTTCCTCGACCTCGTTTTTGGCCTGGGTCCACAGACCGATAACCCGTTCGAGACGTTCGTCGTCGGAGATAAAGCCTTCGTCCCACTGACCCTGGACCTCTTCCACGAGACCTTCGTAGCGCTCCATGATCTCTGCTTTCTCTTTCGGCACGACGATGTCGTTCTTACCGACGGAGATGCCGGCTTTGGTGGCCGTGTGGAAACCGACCCGCTTGAGAGTATCCAGAAGCTGGCTGACCAATTCGGTCGGGTATTGGGCCACGTACTCGGAGACGAGGTCCTTGATCTCACCCTTCTTCAAAATCTCGTTGACGTAGGGATAGGAGTTCGGATCGTAAGATTCACCGAGATAATCCCGGAGCGTCTGCTCGATGTTCTCGTTGAAGAGCACCCGTCCGAGCGTGGTCTCCATCCGCACGCCATCACGGCGGGCGATGACCTTATCGTGCAGCTTGAGCGTGCCCTCTTTGTAAGCAGCCTCCGCCTCATCGTAAGAAGAGATGAGACCTTTGATCTCCTGCTCCTCGAACCCATCGTCGGCGTAGGTTATGTAGTAGAGACCGAGCACCATATCCTGCGACGGGACCGCGATCGGGAACCCGTTAGCCGGCAAGAGGATGTTCTGCGTCGAGAGCATCAGCACCCGCGCCTCGGCCTGGGCCTCGGGCGAGAGCGGTACGTGAACCGCCATCTGGTCACCGTCGAAATCCGCGTTGAAAGCGGAACACACGAGCGGATGAACCCTGATGGCCTTACCCTCGACCAACACCGGCTCGAAAGCCTGAATACCGAGCCTGTGAAGCGTCGGGGCGCGGTTCAAGAGCACCGGATGCTCCTTCACAACGTCCTCCAGCACGTCCCATACCTCGGGGCGCAACCGCTCGACCATCTGCTTGGCACTCCGAATATTCGGGGCCAACGCCCGGTCAACCAGAACCTTCATCACGAACGGCTTGAAAAGCTCGACCGCCATAAGGCGCGGCAAACCGCACTGGTGCATCTGCAGGTTCGGGCCGGATACGATCACCGAGCGCCCGGAGTAGTCGACGCGCTTACCGAGCAAGTTCTGACGGAAGCGTCCCTGCTTGCCCTTGAGCATGTCGGAGAGCGACTTTAGCGCCCGGTTTCCGGCGCCGGTTACCGCACGGCCGCGGCGTCCGTTGTCGAAGAGCGCGTCTACGGCTTCCTGGAGCATCCGCTTCTCGTTATTCACGATCACGTCGGGGGCACCCAGGTCGAGCAGCCGCTTGAGGCGGTTGTTACGGTTTATGACGCGCCGGTACAGGTCATTCAGGTCGCTCGTGGCGAAACGTCCGCCGTCGAGCTGGACCATCGGACGCAGGTCCGGCGGCAGCACGGGGACGGCGTCCATGATCATCCACGTCGGGTTGTTGCCGCTCTTGTGGAAGGCGTCGACGACCTTGAGCCGCTTTATAGCCTTCTGCCGTTTCTGGCCTTTTGAGGAGCTCACGATCTCGCGCAGGTCGGCGGCCTCGTCTTCGAGGTTGACCTGGCTTATGAGGTCGCGTACGGACTCGGCGCCCATGCCGCCCCGGAAGTAAACGCCGAAACCGTACTCGTCGCCGAAGCGATCCTTCATCTCGCGGAAAAGCTCTTCGTCGTCCACGATCTGGCGCGGCTCCAGTGTCTGGAACTCTTCCCAGGCCCGCCGGGTGAGCTCTATCTGCTCGTTGAGCGAACGCTGGATGTCCGCAATAGTCTCTTCGGACTCTTTGTAGATCTTCTCTACCGTCTTCTCGCGGTCTTCCTCGGGGATCTCGGCGAGGTCTTCGGTGAACTCGTCCGGGGAACTCTCACCCTTCACGACGCTCTCGCGCTTGGCGCGGAGCCCCTGTGTGGCGGTAACTTCCTCGTCCCGGTCTTCTTCGAGCTGCCGGATCTCCCCTTCCACCTGTTCGCGCAGGCTGTCAATGTCGTTCGCCCGCTCCTCCCGGTCTACCCAGGTAACGATGGAGCTTGCGAAGTACAACACCCGGTCCAGGTCTTTCGGGCTGATGTCCAACAGGTAGCCCATCCGGCTCGGCACGCCCTTGACGAACCAGACGTGGGCGATCGGGGCGGCCAACTCGATGTGGCCCATCCGGTCGCGCCGCACACGCGAGCGGGTTACCTCGACGCCGCACCGCTCGCAGATAATTCCCTTGAAGCGGATTCGCTTGTACTTACCGCAGTAGCACTCCCAGTCCTTTGAGGGACCGAAGATTCGCTCGCAGAACAACCCGTCCTTCTCGGGACGGAGGGTACGGTAGTTGATGGTCTCGGGCTTGGTTACCTCGCCCCGGGACCATTCACGGACCTCCTCAGCCGAAGTGAGGGCT
>JBARZO010000044.1:0-4360 GCA_049650165.1 Rubrobacteraceae bacterium | reverse complement strand
GGTATACGGCGACTGGGTTCCAAAGAGAACGGCTTTTTCTACCGCTACCCGGATTCGGGCGAAACTGTGCGGGAGGAGAAGGTCTTGTCGCGCATCGATAACCTCAAAATCCCGCCCGCCTGGGCGGGCGCCCGCATCGCTCGCGGCCCATCGGCCAAGGTGCAGGCGGTCGGTTATGACTCGGCGGGTAGGGTGCAGTACGTCTACCACGCGGGCTACCGGTAGAGAAAAGAGCGCGAGAAGTTCGGAAGAGTCCTCAAATTCGCCGACGCCTTGCCGGAGATGCGCCGTGTGACGAGTGTCCACCTCGGACAAAACAGTCTAGGCCGCGAGAAAGTATTGGCGGCGATGACGCGCCTGATGAACGCGGCTTACTTCCGTGTGGGTGAGGAACGATACGCCAAAAACAATAAGACCTTCGGTATAGCCACTTTGCGGCGCAAACACCTCAAGATAGAAGGCGACACCATGACCTTCGAGTACACCGGCAAGTGGGGTCAGGAGCAACGAAAGGCCGTAACCGACAAGAAGTTGCGTCAGATCGTTGAAGAGTGTGTTTTGTTGCCGGGATATGAGATCTTCAAATACTATGATGCGGATGGAGAATTGAAAGACGTAAAATCTCGGGATCTGAACGCTTACATAAAAGAGGTCATGGGTGACCAGTTCACTGCCAAAGACTTCCGAACCTGGGCGGGGACTCTGTTGGCGGCTCTACAGCTCGCGAAAGTCGGTCCGGTGGGAGAGATGAAGCAGGCCGAAAAAAATGTGTTGTCAGCGGTGGATGCGGTGGCCGAAAGACTCGGAAATACCCGCGACATTGCCCGGTCGTCGTACATCAGCCCGCGGGTCATAGATCACTACCTGGAAGGTTCCGTGGTAGCCTACCATGGAGAGCAGTTGGAAGAGGTTATAGCCGCCGAACAGGGTGACCTGACGGAAGAAGAGCGGGCCCTACTCGAACTGCTCGGCAAGAAGCTACGTCGTGAGCTGCGCAAAGCCGCGTAGCCGGGGCGCAAACCATTGGAGGTCATAGTATGAAGAAAGCCATAGCATTAAGGCTCCTAAAGAGCAAAACGGCTCGCAAGGCTATTACCAAAGGACTCAAGAACCAGAAGGTACGGAGCCTGCTATTAAAGCAGATCTCCCGCCGCATGCGCTTCAGGTAGGCTACTACTCACACTCCATCCGCCGGCTGTTCCCGGGGAGACCAGAACGGCACCGGTACGCCGAGTAGCCAGTTCAAGCTCCAGGAGACGAGGGTGACCAGTAATATGCCGACTGCCAACGAGACAAGTTCAACTAGGGTGTTGAAAAGACCGAGACTCACCAGAAGAGTGGTAGTTGCCGCCGGGGTGTGCGGGGTGTTCAAGGAGATCAAAACCGCCGGTGTTAGGGCGAGCGAGAGCGCGACGGCAACGACCCGGATCAGTGTGGTGCCCTCTTGCAAAACGCTGGGATTGTCGTAGAGGCCGAAGGCCAATAGCGCAGTGAAACCCAAGACGATAGCCACGGAATGCCCGAAAATAACATTTCGCGGGCAGGCGTCTTTACTCAAAGGGGACCGGAAGAAAACAAACACCGTGGGGGCCAGGCTCGGGAACAGCAACGGCTGACTTACCGCCCAGGCTACGAGTCCGTTGGCCGAAATAGCTATGAACCCCAACACGAACATGTAGAGAGCCTCGCCCCGAGGTCCGAAGTGATCTTCGAGCCACTGACGAAGGCTTGTGTATCCTTCTTTAGCCGGCACGGACGACATGATATCTCAGTGGCTTTCCAGCCGCTTGAACCAAAGCTCTTCGACTAGCACACCCGCCACCACGGAGACAGGGACCGCTAGAAGCGAGCCCAGTACCCCGAAGGCGGCGCCCGCCACCGTTACGGAGATAATTACGACCACCGGGTGTAGAGAAACCGCCCTCTGCATCACGAGGGGTGTGAGGAGGTTACTCTCTATCTGCTGTATCAAGATGTACGCCAGAACTACCCACAAAGCATCTATCGGATTGCCGGCTAAAGCCAGAATCAGGGGCGGTATCGCGCCGGCGATAGAGCCGATGATCGGGACAAAAGCGACTAAGCCGGAAAAGACGCCGAGCAGCAGGGCTCCGGGCACTCCTATAAGGTAGAGGGCTCCTATCGAAAGTAGCCCGACTACGGTCATCGAAAAAGCGCGCCCGGCGAGCCACTGAAGCAAATTTGTGCGGGACTCGGCGAGGATCTCCCGTGCGCGGTCCCTCTTGTCCGGTGGGAAGAGCCGCAGTATCCAGTTCACCACCTGGTCGGGCAGCGCCGCGAGGTATAGGGGGACGAAGATCACCACGATCAGGCCGGTAAAAACCGCCGCTACCCCGCTGAAGAGGCCGACCAGTCCGCCCAGTACCCGGCGGGCTACCTTTGCCAAAGTTTGCGCCGAAACGCCGCTGCTGCCTCCGCCTACCTTGACGCCAAATCTGTTCGCCAGAGACCGAGCCCGGTCCATGAGTTGCGAGAAAGCATCTGGGAGGGAGGCGGCCAGTTGCGAGGCTTGCTTCGCGACAACGGGATAAAGAAACAGTCCGGTGATTCCGAGGGCTGCAAGGGCTAGAACCAATATAAGGATTACGGCGACCGGCCGCGGTACCTTCCGCCGGTAAAGCGCCTCGACCGGAGCGGAGAGCGCCACTGCCACCAACAGACCCGTGGCGAGCAGCAGGGCGACCGCCGCCACCGTCGTAATAAACCGATATACCAGAAACAGCGCGAAGACCACCAGCGCCACGCGCAACAGGCCGCGGTTGGTAAGAGCCCGGTTCGCCACTATCGTAGGCCTGTCACCAGGTCGTTTGTCGTGGCATGAGCAGCAAAGCCGGTTATAAGGCGCAGGGACCCAGATAGCTGAAGATCCATGAAGTTCATCCTACTTAAGCTTTATCTATATTCGGCACAAGGGACTCTATTCCCCTTGTCTCGTTTCTTTACGCAGCATCCAGGTAGACTTCCCTATTTCTACTTTGACCGGGAAGGTCATCGAAAGCGGAGCCCTACTTTGTTTCTACAGATTCTCTGACCCGCTCCGCGAGGTCTTTAGCAACTTCCAGGGTAGAGTTGGTCTCCCGATAGACTTCCAATTGCCGGTCGGCTCCCGTCGGGTTTCGCAAGATGCGTCCGACACCGGAGAGGTCACGTCCCGTCCGCTCTTCGAGGTGTTCGGCGAAAGCTTCGATATTGTGACGGGTTTCCACGGATTCGTGGGTTACTTTGTCTACGAAGTTATCTTCCAGCCCATAGCGTTGGGCGCTCCACTTGTTCTCCTCGATCTCCCGGTTCTGGAGAATCGGTTGCAGGTCGCCGGATTCGTATTCTTTGGAGAGCAGGTCGCAGATGGCGGCTGAGAACTCTACCAGGGCTTCGCTGCGCCAGGTTTCCACCTGGGCGTCACACACTCGGAACTCTATGGTTCCCAACTTTGGGTGAGGGCGTACGTCCCACCAGATCTCCTCCAGAGCCTGGATAGAACCTGAGCGATAGACGTAGTCGACGTAATTTGTGTAGGCGGCCCAAGATTCGAGCGGCTCCGGAAGTCCGGCTCGGTGGATGGAGCGGGAGAAGATCAAGACTCGGCTCGATTGCATGTCCGTGATCTCCCCCTGCCAGAACGGCGAGTTTACCGACAAAGCCAGCAGATGCGGCACGTACTCGCGTATCCGGTTGAACATGTAGATGACCTTCTCTTTGCCCTGCACGGCGTAGTGAACGTGCATGGAGAAAGTGTTGTTTCGACGGATCAACCACCCCAACTTGTCTTGAAGCCTTTGGTAATGAGGCTTGTCGATGATCTTCTGTTCTCGCCAATCACCGATAGGATGTGTCCCGCTCGTTCCCAGAACTCGCCCGAGTCGTTCGGCATGTTTCAGCAGCTCTTCACGACGGGAAATGAGGTCCGAAACCACGCCCCGCGGCATGTCGTGGACGCTGGTATTAGATTCGATCTCGCAATCAATAAGCTCCCCGGTGAAGTGGCCTTCCGTGGCGGAAGCCAGTATGTCCTGCCCGCCGCTGGCGAGTTTGTAGGTCTCAGGGTCCGCGAGCCAGAGTTCTTCCTCCGCGCCCAGGGTTCCCTCCGGCGCGTCGGTCTCGTAAGCGTTCTCTGGTATGAGTTGTGACTTGTTGGCAGTGTTCAAAGTTCCTTGTTACCTCTCCGTCTAAAAATTCGCTGTACCGGCTGTGCCTGTCTCCGCATAAGACTTCTCTCCCGCTTGAATAGCTACCGGCAGCGTGTTCCCCGGTGGGGAGAGGGGACAATGCCACCGGGGATTGTAAGCGCAAGACGGATTGTAAGCGTAATTGAAATCCAGGACCAGACGACCGTCTGCGG
>JBARZO010000043.1:0-2517 GCA_049650165.1 Rubrobacteraceae bacterium | reverse complement strand
CGATTGCGGATGGCGCGCCGGAGTCGTTCACTATGTCGGTTACGGGCACTATGCCGTTGCGGTCGAAGTAGAAACTGGTGTTGCCCAAGATGGTGAAGGTCAGCCAACTGCCCAGGCTACCCCCGATGACCATGGCAAGTATCAACTCTCGTATCGTGCGCCCGCGAGAGATCCTGGCCGTAAACAAACCAACAAACGGGGCGTAAGCCAGCCACCAGGCCCAATAGAATACCGTCCATTTTTCCGGGAACTCGGAGCCCCTGACGGAGGCGGTGTAGAAGCTCATCTGGACGAAGTTCTGCAATAGCTGTCCGACGCTGTTGGTAAACGTCGAGACGATGAACACCGTCGGGCCGAACACGAGAAAGAACACGCCTACACCGAGGGCGAGATAGACGTTAATGTCCGCCAGCCGCTTGAGCCCTTTCTGGAGTCCTAGAAAGACGCTGGTCCCGAATATAGCGGTCCAGACCACGACGATCCCCGCGTCCAGAAGGACGGTACGCGGTATACCTGCGAGCTCCGAAACACCCTCGGAGATCATGGGTACTCCCAGCCCCAGAGTAGTTACCACCCCGCCCACGAGGCCGAACATAAAGAGTACGTCGATGATCTTGCCGAGCCACCCATCGGCCCTATCTCCAATAACCCCCCGGCAAGCGCCACTGAGGTTGAGCATCGGGATCTTCCTGGTGTGGAAGGCGTAAGCGATTGGGATAGCTGGCAAACAATAGATGGCCCAGGCCGTAAACCCCCAGTGAAATAACGGGTAGGTGGTGGCCCAACGACCGGCTTCCACACTTCCCGCTTCCAGGCCGAATGGCGGGGAAGTATAGTAGTAGGCCCACTCGATCACACCCCAGTACATGATGCTGGATCCGATGCCGGCCGTGAACATCATCGCGATCCAACTCATGGTGCGAAACTCTGGCTGCGAGTCAGGCTCTCCAAACTTCACCTTGGCATACTTGCCCGCCGCCAGCCAGACCAGCACCCCGAATACCAGAATGGCGAACCACAGATATAACCATCCGAAATTGCTGGTAATGAAGTCTTGAATTCCTGTAAGAATCGCCGCACCACGCTCCGGACCTAACGCTAGCGGCGCACACATAAGCCCGATAATGGCTAAAGAGAACCAAAAAATTCTTTTCTCCAACCTCGGCTGTTCCATTCCCGAATATCCTCCCTGAAAGTGAATGTTGAAAACATAATACTTATTTGTGACTCTAAATTCAAATAACATGGTAATGCGTATAGTGGAAAGGTTTTGCATAGCGCAACGTAGTGTCGATCAGGTCAGTGGATTCTAGAATACCTTCTCCCGAAAGCGGCGCAACAGCAGCACCACGAGCGCCAGGTTGTATGTGAGACCTACTAGAAAGTAGGGCCAGAAGTTCCCACCTTCACTGGCGGCCCAGAAGGCTCTGACGGGCCAGTAGGTCGGTAGGATGCCAAACAAGAGTTGCCAGTTAGAGTCTATGAAGTAGGCGGCTAGCGGGCCGAGCAGGAAGATACCGAGGGCCTTCATAAGGGCGAGCCCTTCGACTTTATTGGAGGCGAATGTGGCGAGTACGAGGCCGAATAAGGGAGCCATGATCCCAGAGAGGACGGCTATGGGGATCACTGCAAGTACGAGCGAAGGTGGCGCCAGGCCGGTTAGTGGTAAGGCGATGATGACGTAGAGGGTGCTGAGTAGTGTCGCTGCACCGCCCCGGTAGAGGGCGTAGCCGGTCATGGAGATCGGGGTAACGCGCAGGGCGGTCAGGGTGTCGTCGTCCCGCTCGTCGAGTATCAGGAGTCCGACCAAAAGACCGAAGAGCAGCGGTAGCTGGAGCACGAAGAAGAAGCTGAGGAGCATCGGGTGGTAGGGGACGAGGTCGAAGCCGAAACTCACCGCCAGACGTTCGGTAAGCCACGGCACTATAAGGCGCACCGCCAACACCATTATGGGCGGAATGACCAGCATGTAGATGAGCAACGAATCCCGCCGGATGCTCTTGAGGTCATTCACCCCGAACGCGCGCAAAGCCACCATCTCAACCTCCTTTCCGGGCCACGATGTAGCGGTCGAACGCCCGGTGAGCCAGAAGCGACAACCCGGCTATCCAGAGAAAGCCGTAGATGAGCGCGTAAGCTATCTGCCAGAGGGAGAGCGAGGCAGTAACGAAGGCGCCACCGAGCAGCAGCAGGGCGCCCTGTGTCGGCAACAGATAGAAAATTGGGCTTTGCCAGAGATCTAGGAAGTGAAACACGGGGAGTCCAAGCAGGGTTAGCACTAGCGACGAGGGAACCAGGTAGCTGCTGATCGATTCGAATGGAGCGACGGTTACGAACCCGACGAGGGCCGAAATCAGGGACGCGAGGATCACGCCCGGAAGGAGCAACATCAGGTTGAAATCTAACCCGTAGCCTGCCACTGTCACGACCAGGGATATGACGACCGCCAGCGCGGTCAGGGTCAGGAGTTTAGAGGCCAGATACTCCCGGACGCGTAGGGGAGTCGAGATGAGGGCG
>JBARZO010000042.1:0-2454 GCA_049650165.1 Rubrobacteraceae bacterium | reverse complement strand
AGAAGAGTATCGGGAGGCGATCTCTGCGGCCCGCAGCTCCGGGCGCGATGGAAACGTGAAAGTGGTGTTCGATCACAGAACCATCGACGATTAGCTACCAGCTTGAACCTCATGCAAGAATTACTGAACTAGACAAGCCTCCGTAGTGGCGTCGTGTGTTCAGCGGATGAAGGGAGTTGTATGGAGGGAGAGAAATATCAAGAGCTAGAAGATCGTCGGCGGATGCTGCAACTTCTGTATGACAAGCTCGAAGAAGCCCGTGCAAAAGGTGAGACGTCTCTCGAACTGTACGTTTATCAATTATCGCCACAGTCTGGCATTGCCGAACACGGTCCGGCTACAAACAGCATCGGCGAGGAACTCAACATGTCCGGACCGCACGCGGTCGCCCTATTCAAAAGGCTACGTGATCGACACTTGATCGGCAGACTTCACAGTTCAAAGCCCACGATCCCGTTCTTCGTTGTTCAGCTCGAAGACTTGAGCGACGAGGGCATGAGGATTATAGATTTGTTACCTCGGGAGCAACTCATCGAACTATTCCGCGAAGCAATCGCTGTTGCAGAGGATCCGGAGACTCCCGGTACGCCAGAGCAGAAGCGGGCCGTACTAGAATGGCTTAACAGCGGTATCGGCCTAATGCGAAATGTAACTTGGCTTGCCGATAAGCTCACGGACGTGCTGTAGGAAACCAGCAACTAGAAATAGGAGCGCCAAAAACTGAAATGCTGAAATCCGCTAGAGGCGGTGCTGACAAGCTGACCAGCTTCTACTGAAGGGAGAAACAATGAACCGGCCTGGTTTTACAACTGTTCTGGACAATAACAGCCCGCCGATGATGTTCAACGCGGGGGTGGAATTTCACTACGAGAAGCTACCGGAGGGGACGCGGGTGATCTACCCTCCCGGCCCCGTAGAACCGCTCGAAGATCCCGGCGTAGCCATCGAGAAGGCATTGCTGGAACCGATGGACATGGAACCGTTGCACGAGCTTCTCACACCCGGCATGAAGCTAACCATCGTCTTCGACGACGTATCTTGTCCGCTGCCACCAATGAAGCCGCCGGACAACCGCCAGCTCGTGATCGAAAAGGTGCTGGAGAAGGCCGCAGCAAAAGGTGTCGAGGACATACATCTGATCGCCGCCCTGGGCCTCCACCGTCGGATGACGCAGAAAGAGTTGCAGTGGGCACTGGGGAAGAAGATCATGTCCCGGTACTACCCCGATCGCCTCTACAATTACGACGCCGAAGACGAAGATGGGAACACCGTTATCGGGGAGACGGAGCACGGTGAGCAGGTCCGCATCAGTAAGCGGGCCGCCGATAGCGACCTGATCGTCTACGTGAACATCAACTTGGTGTCGATGAATGGCGGCCACAAATCGGTCCACACCGGCATCTCACCTTACAGCTCAATCCGCCACCACCACAACGCCCACACCCTCAAGAACACCCGCTCTCTCATGGATCCACCCAACTCTGCACTGCACGGTTCGGTAAATCGCATGGGGGAGATTCTGGACAGGGAGCTAAAGGTCTTTCACATCGAGACCACCCTGAATAATGAGACCTTCCCGTCCGTCTTCAACTTCATGGCCCACCCGGAGCACGAATGGAACGCTCTGACTAAGGCTAACTTCCTCGTCAACCACAAGTCGACCCAGACCATGCCAAGGAGTGCGGCACGCAAGATATTCCAATCTATCGTCGCGCCGCACAAAATGACCAGCGTGCAGGCGGGGGCAACGGATCCGGTCCACGAAAAAACCATCGAGCAGCTTCATCGTCAGCAGCTCGTACAAGTAGAGGGACAATCGGACGTGCTGATGCTCGGCGTCCCGTACATCGGGCCATACAACGTTGACTCCATAATGAACCCGATCCTGGTCCACAATATGGTCCTCGGCTACCTCTTCAACCTCTATAAAGGCAAACCGCTCGTGCGCAAAGGCGGCGTCCTCATCGCCACCCATCCCGTCCCCTACGAGTTCGACGAGGTCCACCACCCCAGTTACGAGTCGTTCTTCAACGAGGTACTCTCCGAGACCACCGACCCACACGAGGCCGAGCAGCGGTTCGAGGAGAAGTACATCCACGACCCCTGGTACAAGACCCTCTACCGCAACTCCCACGCTTACCACGGCTGGCACCCGTTCACCACCTGGCAGTGGGGCGCCCACGCCCTCGACCATCTCGGAGACGTGATCTTCGTTGGTGGCGACCCGATGACCACGAAGCGTATGGGCTACAAACGCGCCGACACTGTAGCCGAAGCCCTGGAGATGGCCCAGGACACCGTCGGACCCAACCCGAGCAGTACGTACATGCACATCCCGCCGCTCTTTATGTGCGAGGTGAGTTAGCGGCATACAACGAAGAGAGGAGTCGTAGAACGATGCAGATTGCTGAGACGCGACGGGCCAGTGCCAACCAGGAAAGGGACGTACCAACC
>JBARZO010000041.1:0-12222 GCA_049650165.1 Rubrobacteraceae bacterium | reverse complement strand
ACGCCCGAGACGGTGAGACCCTGTACCTACCCAACGGGGCCACAGCGAAGCTGCTCGCTCCGTACCGGGATAGCCGGCGGCTCTGGGTATCTATGCTGGATCTCCCAGCCCCGCTAAACGAGTACCTCGATCATCACGGCTTCCCCATCCGCTATGGGTACGTCCGGGAGAGTTGGCCGCTCGACTACTATCAGACCGTCTACGCGACCGAGGCCGGAAGCGCCGAGATGCCTTCCGCCGGACGCGCCTTTACGCCTGAGCTCATCACGAACCTCGTCGCCCGCGGCGTACAGTTCGCGCCGCTGCTTCTACACACCGGCGTCGCGAGCCTCGAAGATAACGAAGCGCCCTACGAAGAGTACTATCGCGTCCCATCCGTATCCGCCCAGCTGGTAAATGCCGCCCGCAAAACAGGTAGACGCGTCATCGCCGTGGGCACCACAGCCGTGCGCGCCCTCGAAACCGTAACGGACGAAGACGGAATCGCCCACCCCGGAGGAGGATGGACGGATCTCATCGTCACGCCGGCACGCGGCGTCCGGTCTGTGGACGGGATGCTCACCGGGATGCACGAGCCCCGTTCCTCACACCTGGCGATGCTGGAAGCGATAGCCAGCCGGGAACATCTGGAGACATCCTACGCCGAAGCTATAAACGAGAAATATCTCTGGCACGAATTCGGGGATCTACACCTCATCCTGCCTTAACAGCAGTCACCCCCCAGATAAACGCGGGAACCTTTGCCGTCCAGCGAGTGTATAGTCTTAAAAGGGTATCTGCCACCGAGGAGAGGAACCTACTTATGCGTCGCCTGAGCTTTCTACTCGCGATGACCATGACGATATTTTCTTGCACCATATTCCTTGCTCCGGACCGAGCGTACGCCTGTTCTTGCGCTTTTGAGGCCGGGGTTACAAAGCAGGAACGCGTACAGGAAGCATTCTCACAGGCGAATGCCGTGTTTGCCGGCAAGGTCGTAGACCTCGAAGATCCTCCATCTCCTGTAAGCAGCAGCATGGACCCCATCACAGCCACTTTCGATGTCTCGGAAGCGTGGAAAGGGTCTCAAGCCAAAACTCAGAAAATTACCACGCCGCTCTCGGAAGCGAGTTGCGGTTACGAATTTCAAGCCGGGAAAGCGTACCTGGTCTACGCATCTGAAGACATGGAAGTCCTGTTGTGCGGTGAGACCAAGCCTCTCTCGGAAGCGAAAGTGGACCTGGAAACACTTGGAACCATAGATGTTCTCCCTGATACGTCGGGGGTCGCAGGTCCTCGTTATCTAGTCCCGTATTCGGTAGTGGGAGCCTCCGGACTTGCCACGGTGCTGGCGACTCTGGCTTTGGTCATCTCCAGGAAATCCTCCCGTCGAACGTAGACCTTGTTGGGAACCTTTCCGCTTCCGGCGTTGTAATAGGTACAAGAAGCCAATCTGGAAAGGAAGATCATCTCGGAACAGAGCAAACTCGTCGAGCGGGCCAGGGGCGGTGACACCGAAGCCTACGGAAAGCTGGTGCGCGAGCATCAGACGTTGGCGTTCCGAACGGCGTACCTGATCTCCGGCGACGCCTCCGAAGCCGAAGACGCGGCCCAAGAGGCGTTCGTCAAAGCGCACGGCTCCTTGAGTAAATTCCGGGCCGGAGCAGCGTTCAGGCCGTGGATCCTCACGATCGTCGCCAACGAGGCGAAGAACCGACGTAAGGCGACCGGAAGGCGTGCCAAACTCGCACTCCAGGCGGCCAGCGAGGAGTCCCAGGTCGCGACGGGGCCCTCACCCGAAGCGACGGTGGTGGCTACGGAACGGCATAGCGAGCTGCTGAGTGCCGTGGAGGAGCTGCGCGAAGAGGAACGACTCGTAGTTTCTTGCAGGTACTTTCTGGAGTTATCCGAGAAAGAGACAGCCTCAGTTCTGGATTGCGCCCAGGGAACCGTCAAATCCCGCCTCTCGCGGGCGGTAGAGCGGCTGAGAGAGATGCTCGTAAAGGAGAAAGATGGCGGATAGGGAACACACTCCGGCAAGGGATCTAGACCGAGAGTTGAGAGAATTGGGAGACCGGATCGAGTATCCGACCACCCCGGACTTTTCACAGCAAGTGCGACAAAGCATCGAAGCGAATGCCGAAGAACAACCGGAACGCCAAAATATCACCTGGCTACCGATCCTTTCGCCGAAGTGGGCAGCGGCAGCGGCGGTTCTCCTGCTGGTACTGGCCGTCCCGATCTTCTCGCCGGGAGTGCGAGACACCCTCTCCAATACCTTTACGGTCGGCGCGGGCGGCGTAGGTGAATCTGGCGGCGCCGACGTAGCCTCCGATCAGGCCGCGGGCAGCGCCGCGCAAAGTTCCCGGGCGCAGTCTCAGGGCGCTACACCTTCCGGAAATGACATGCCGTCTTCAGGTGGTGGGTCCGCAGCGTCTGCGGAAGGAAATTTCGACCGGAAGGTTATCAAGACGGCGGAGTTGGGCATCCAGTCGGAGGACGTGCGGGGCAGCGCCGAGGAGGCACAGCGGATCGCCACGCAGCTAGGAGGAAATGTACTGAGTTCTCAGGTAGATCGGGGCGGCGGTTCCGTTAAGGCGGACCTCACACTATCGGTTCCTTCTCAAGAGTTCGAGAAGGCGTTGGAGGAACTACGCGCATTGGGCAAGAAAGTAACGACCGATGCCGTGGAAGGTGAGGACGTCACCGAAGAATTCGTGGATCTGGAATCCCGGGAACGAAACTTGCTGGCGACGGAGGAGAGCCTGCTCAAGCTCTACGATGAATCCGAGGACGTAAACGACACGCTCTCTATCCAGCGCGAACTCACGAACGTCCGGGGTGAGATCGAGCGTGTACAGGGCAGAATGCAATACCTCGAACAACGCTCCGAGACCTCCCGGATAAACCTCTCGATTCAGCCGGTAGAGAAACCAGCAGCCCCTCCGCAAGGGTGGTCCCCGACATCGACTATAAGTGAAGCCTGGAACGCTTCGCTTGGTTTCCTGCAGGTGATCGCGACGGCGTTTCTATCGGTAGCGGTCTTCTCCTGGTGGCTCGTGCCAATCCTCCTGCTGGGATTTGCGTGGTGGAGGACGAGCAATCGGCCTCAGGAACCTGATGCCACAGAATCCTCCGGTCCCTGATCTACAAAGAGATCAGACCGTAACGGGCACCCTGGCTAACGGCTTCGGCGCGGCTGGAGACACCGAGTTTGGCGTACAACGACGAGATGTGGAACTTTACCGTATGCTCGCTGATGTGCAGCTCGCCGGCGATGAGCTTGTTGGAGAGTCCTCGGCCCAGCAATTCCAGCACCTCGCCCTCGCGTGGGGTCAGGGGCTCATCGAGGTCTTCTACCAGGCGTGGGGACTGCAGTACCCGCTCCGTTAGGTTTCTGGGAAGAACGACCAATCCCTCCCCCACCGCGGCAACGGCGGCTGCCAACTCCTCCGGCGGTGCATCCGGCTCAACAATGCCCCACGCCCGTAGCTGTAGCTGGCGCAACGTGGTTATGAGGTTGTCGTCCTCCGCCAACACGAGCAATGATTGCATTCCATCCCCGGGGAGTATCTCTTCTGCAGCTTCGATCAGGTCCTCACCGGACGCCAGGATCACTTCGGCCTCCATAGATTCGGAAGACTCGATACCAGCCTCATACAGCATGGCCCGCAAACCGGCGCGGGCCATCGGTGTGGAAGCCAGTACGAAGACCATCATGTAATGGGACCGTAGACTTCCGACCACCTAGCCGCGCTGGCCGACGGTTACGTGCGTACTCTGGGCTTCGCCACCCCGAATCATCGCTACCTCTACCTCTTTGCCGACCCGCTCGTCGGCCAGAAGGGCTTGTAGCTCGTCCGTGTCCCCCACAGTTTCTCCGTCGAGACCGATCAGGATGTCCCCCATTAGAAGACCACCACGCCCGGCGGGGCTATCTTCCTCTACCCCAACCACGAGCAAGCCCCGGCTCCGGCCTTCCGCGCGCTGGGCGACCGGCAAGCGTACCGGCTGGCTCAGTATTCCGAGGTATCCGCGCTTTACGTGCCCCTGAGTCTTGAGCGTCTCAGCCACCTGCCAGGCCGCGTCCGCCGGGACCGCCAGGGTAACGCCGCGCATCATACCCGCTACGACGACGCCGAGAACGTTACCGCGCGCGTCGATCAGGGGTCCACCCCCCAAGCCCGGATACGGCGTCGCATCCGTCTGGACGTACCGCTCCATCATCGTTCCTCGCCCCGTTCGCAGCGGCCCGCCGACCGCACTCACGACCCCGAAGCCGGCCCGCAGTCCCTCGCGCCCCGGACGACCGACGGCCAACGCCAACTGTCCCACCCGCGCCGAATCTGCCCGGGTCGCCGGTGCAGCATCCAGCCCCTCGACCTCCAACAAAGCCAGGTCGCTCGCAGGGTCCCGGCCTAAAATACGAGCCGGTAGCTTCTTGCCATCGCCCTTATCGACCGTGATTCCTTCCTCGCGCTGCAACGCGTGGTCCGCCACGAGTACCACGCCCGCTTCATAGACGATCCCACTCGCCCCCCGTCGCCTCCGGCTGTTCACCTTGACTACGAACGCCCCGGCTTTCTCCACTGCGTCGGCCATTCCATCGGACAACGCGCCCAAAACTTCCGAATTTTCCTTCATATTCTCCACTATTCTCTCCGAGTTTTGTTTGTACCTGAAGATACTGTATCCCCGGTTCAGAGAAAGAACACCGCCCATCCGGCTAGTTTTGCCCCGCAAAAACGGTTAGCCTACCGAGCTTGTTGTCAGACGCTTGAGCCGGTTGCCGCTTCACTGTTCCAGTGGACGAATGACTCGCGCCAGATTGCCTACCGCGAGAGTATTTGGAGGAATAGCTTTTGCAGCGACTGCGCCCGCTCCAACGATAGCATCGTCGCCAAAACTCAAGTCAAGAAGAGTGAGTCATTCCCTAACAACGCAATCTTGGCAATTCGTGTATAAATACAGAAACGATTGATCGCAACAAAAGCACCGCCTGGAGTAAAGAAATTGAAGCGTATCCTACTAGTCGAAGATCACCGCTCTTTCAGCGAGAGTTTCGCCATGATCTTGGATCGGGAGCCCGGCCTTCATGTGGTTGAGAGATCCGCTTCAGCCTCCGCGTGCCGCGACTTCCTGTCGCGCGGAGAAGGGTTCGACTTGGCAATAGTGGATATGTTTCTACCCGATGGAAAGGGCATTGATCTACTGACCGAGCTGCGCGAATCCTGTCCCGAAGCCCCCGCCCTGGTACTAACCGTCAGCGTGGATTCCGAAGACCACCGTCAAGCCTTGGAAGCGGGCGCGGACAGAGTGCTCTCCAAAGCGTCTCCCCTGGAGGAGATTCTGGAAGCTATAAACAGCGTCGGGTAGACCGTGAATCTGTGGCGGTATTCTCCCATACGACGCTAAATTCACCGTCGCGTCAGACCTACCAAGCTATCGGACGCCGATTGCGGAAGAATCCTCCAGTAGGGCCATTGTCCTGAAGCGTGGCGGCCCAGACGGGGGTGTCGGCACCCTCTTCGACGGAGCGGGTGGCGCTGGAGCCGCCCATGTCGGTACGAACCCAGCCGGGACAGACGGAGTTTACGAGGATTCCCGTACCCCGAAGCTCGGACGAGAGTATGCGGGTAAGTACGTTCAGGCCCGCTTTGGAGAGACGATAGCCGGGCTGGCCGCCGCCCATGTCCTCCAGGGCGCCGAGGCCGCTGGAGACGTTGACGATCCTACCGTAGCCGTTGCGCCGCATTAGCGGAATCGCCGCCTCGCAGAGATGCCAAGCCCCGAACAAATTAGCTTCGAGAGCTTCTCTTACCCGGTCGAGGTCAGCCTCCACGCCGCTCTGGCCGTCGTCGTTGGAGACGCCCGCGTTGTTGACGAGCACGTCCAGGCGACCGAACTCTTCTACGGACTCAGCAAGCCGGTTGACGCTCTCTTCATCCGAGACGTCTAGCTGCCGGGCGTAAACTTCGCCATCCAGTTTCTCGGCTGCTTCCCGGCCCTGCTCTTCGTTGCGGGAGCCCAGGATGACGGTATAGTCTTTGTCAGCGAGCTGGCGGCAGATCTCCAGCCCGATCCCCCGGTTCCCTCCGCTAACCAAAGCAACTCTATTATCCGCCACAGTAAAACCTCCTCGTAAAATCCGATCCTGAAAATATTACACGCCAAGCTGTCCGAACGCCGCCTCGACCGCCTCCTCCGGCGACGCAGCTACGGTTACGTGTCCCGGCAACTCCCAGCTTCCCAGCGATACTACCGGAAGCCCGACTTTCTTTGCCAGCCCAACTTCTGAGAGCGTCCCGTATTCGCCTCCAACTGCTATCACTACATCGGCGGAGCAAACCACCGCCAGATTCCGGGCCTGTCCCACACCCGTAGCCACCGAATACGACAGGTACTCGTTCGCCCGCCCACGGTCTTCGTCCGGCAGAATACCGATAGCCGTCCCACCGTACTCCGTCGCTCCGCGGGCCGCCGCTTCCATCACACCACCGAGGCCACCGCAGACAACTATTCCTCCGTTCTCAGCGATGAGCCTCCCGACTTCACGAGCTTGCTGGTATAGCTCTCCATCGGCTTCTCCAGCGCCGATGACGGCTACGTATGGGGCGTTCACAGCGTCGGGTAGTTGTCGACCTGGCCGAGCAGGTATCGGAGAAAGCTGACGGCTCCTCCTTTGCTCAACGGCTCGTTCCAGTTGCCGCACTTGGGGGACTGGATACAGGCCGGGCAGCCCTTTTCGCAGGGGCAGCGGGTGATGACGCCGAGAGTGTCGCGGGTTAGGGATTCGAACTCGTCGTAACCGCGGCGCGAGATGCCGACGCCGCCAGGATAGCCGTCGTAGACGAAGACTGTTGGGAGGCGGTTCTGGCGGTGGGCGGGTGTCGAGAGGCCGCCGATGTCGGCCCGGTCGCACATGGCAAAGAGCGGCAGAAGACCGATCAGGCCGTGTTCCCCGGCGTGCAAGGCGCCGCCGAAACTCTCGAAGCTCGGTCGGGCGCCTTTGGGCAACGGCGGCAAGGAGATCCAGAACGCCTGAGTTTCGAGCACCACGTCCGGCAGGTCCAATGGGAAGACCCCCACCTCCCGGTCGTCGGCGACCTGGACTTTCTTGTAGTACGTCACGGAATCCGTGGTCCGTACCCGACCCCAGTGGAGCGTCGCGCCATTTGCGAGGTCGCGCTGCTCCAGCTCTTCGAGCACCTCTACGTCAGTCTCGGTGCGCGGGCGGGTGTAGTAGCGGTTCGGGACTTTGCGGGCGACGGCCCGACTGGCCACCAGGTTCAGGTCTTCCACTTCGTAGGCCGTGCCACGGTGGAGGTAGGTTGCACCAGGGTGGAGTTCACCCGGTGCGCGGGAAGCCTCTGCGGTCCCGATCACCTCTCCGTCAGTGTCGGAGATGAGAACCGTCTGCGAAGAGGCCGACCGCAACGAGATATCCCGCGCCGGACTCCCACCCCCCACGTACACGAGCCGCCCTCCGCTCGACGCGAGCTTCCCCGGCCCAAGCATCGTTTTCGCCACCCTCCGGTACGCAGGACCGAAATATTCTTCGTCTTCTCCATCCAAAGGGGCTTCGTGGGCGGCGGCCAGCAAATGAGGCCCGAGGATGTACGGGTTCTCCATCGTTACGCGGGCCGCTTCTACCCGGCGGCCTAACACCCGGCTAGCGTTCTCGAACAGAAACTGATCCAGTGAGTCGCGACCGGGAATATAGACGGCGAGCGCCGGTTGATCTCCACGCCCGGCCCTCCCCCACTGCTGCCAGATGGAGGCGACGCTGCCCGGATAGCCACAGCAGACCACCGCATCAAGGGAACCGACGTCTACCCCGAGCTCCAGGGCGTTCGTCGAGACGACGCCGAGCAAATCTCCCCGGAAGAGACGACCTTCTATGTCGCGCCGTTCGCGGATGGTGTAGCCGGCGCGGTAGGGAGAGATCTTCTTCGCCCCATCGATCCCGAGCCGGTCGGCAGCGTAACGATAGATGAGCTCCGCCGCCTTGCGTGTCCTGGCGAAAGCTATAGTCCGCACTCCTTGACGCACCAACTCCGCAAACACTAGCGCGCCCTCCGTCAGCAAACTCCGGCGCTCGCCTTTTTCCTTGTCTAGCAACGGTGGATTGCGAAAGACTACACGCCGCGGCCCGGACGAAGCCCCATCCTCGTCCACGAGCGCAAACGGTAGTCCGGTAAGGCTCTCGGCCAGCTCTTGAGGGTTGGCTATCGTGGCGCTCGTGAGCACGAACTTCGGGTCTCCGCCGTGGAGGTTCGCCACGCGCCGGAGCCTTCTCAGAACCGCCGCGACGTGCGAGCCGAAGACGCCGCGCAGCACGTGGGCCTCATCCACAGCAATGATCTCCAGATTCCTCAAAAAGTCTCCCCAGGCATCGTGGTTGGGCAAAATGCCGATGTTCAGCATATCCGGGTTGGTCAACAGGATGTTGGATTTGCGCCGGATATTCGTCCGCAGCGCCTGCGGCGTGTCACCGTCGTAGGTACCGGCGTGGACGCCGCGCAGCCCGAAACCCTCGATCTTACCGAGTTGGTCCTGGGCCAGAGCTTTTGTAGGATAGAGAAACAGCGCCCGGCTCGCCGCGCTCTCCAAAGCATTCTCGAAAGCCGGTATCTTATAGCAGAGGGACTTGCCGCTAGCCGTCGCCGTGGCTACAACGACGTTCTCTCCGGCTCGCACCCGCTCGTAGGCTTCGAGTTGATGGGAGTAGAGTCGGTCTACCCCTTCCTGCGACAGCGCCCCCGTGAGGTCCGGGTGAAGGTCCGGCACCTTGACGAGCGTGGCTTCGCGGGGCGCGAGGGATGCTACCGTCTGGCCTAGAGAGTCCACTGCGCGGCGGCTCATGCCGGCCAGCGGCGTAGGGTTTTTGGTCTTAGAGCTCACGCCGACCGGCGAAGGCCCGGCCCAGGGTCACCTCGTCGGCGTACTCCAGGTCGCCGCCCACGGGGAGCCCGCTGGCGAGCGCCGTAACCCGTACCGGCAGATCCTCTACTTCCTGTGCGATATACAGCGCCGTCGCTTCGCCGGTGGTGTTTGGGTTGGTGGCGACGACGATCTCTTTGGTTTCTTCGTTCGTCACCCGTTCGACGAGTTCGGCTATGCGCAAGTCATCCGGGTCTATGCCGTCCAGCGGCGAGAGCGCCCCACCCAGGACGTGATAGAGACCCCGATACTCGCCGGTACGCTCTATGGAGCCGATGTCGTAAGGGTCTTCGACCGCACAGATGACGGACTCGTCCCGCCGGGCGTCCCGGCAGATCTCACACTCCTCGGACTCCGTGAGGTTGAAGCATCGCTTGCACGGCTTTATCCGCTCCTTGACTTCTTTTAGCGCTTCGGCCAGCCCGTAGGCGTCGTCCGGCCTGGAACGCACGATGTGGAAGGCGATGCGCTGGGCGCTCTTTGGTCCGATGGACGGGAGTTTGGAGAGTTCGGTGATCAGCCGTTCTACCGGCCGTGCATACGTCGCCAACTATTCTCTAACTACATTCCGGGTAGGTTGAGGCCCAGGTCGCCTAGCCCGCCGGTGATGCCGCCGAGTTTTTTGGAGGCCATCTCCTGGGAACTGTTCATGGCTTCGTTGACCGCCGCGAGGACCATGTCCTGCAACATCTCGACGTCGTCCGGGTCTACGGCCTCGGGGTCTATCTCGATGGAAGTAAGCTCCTGAGAGCCGGTTACGGTAGCCTTCACGACCCCGCCGCCCGCACTCGCCGTAACGGTCTCGTTCGCCAGCTCCTCCTGGGCTTCTTGCATCTGCTGCTGCATCTGCTGTACTTGCGCCATCATCTTGTTCATGTTCTGCCGCGCCACTCAACTACCTCCGTTTTTGTTGGACGTTCCAAACCACTCACGCGCCAGCGCGAACGCCTCTTGCTCGCTGCCGATTGTATCATTGGCACCGCCGGCCTCACCCGCCTCCGGGTCTTCGGGGACCTCGTGGACCTCCTGCGACGGTTCCACAGCAGGCTCCGAATTCTTCATCTCGGGTTCCGGCGCAGGAGTGTCTTCGAGCACGACGGCTTCTCTGCCCGGCATACTCTGTTCGGGTTCATCATGGGGTGCTTCATCTTCCAGTAGCACCGGCCTTTCTGCAGCCCCGGCTTCCCCATCGCCGACCCGGCATTCCAGTCGCGGCTTTACACCAAAACTTCGTCCCAGAGCCTCCTGTATCGCCCCGGTGTGACGGGCGTCGCTGGCGAGCTTCGCGTAGATCGCCAGATCCTTTGGAAACACGAGTTCCAGTAATCCGTCGCTAAAGCTCTCGACCCGCGCCTCCTCGAACACCGCAGCTGCGGGGGCCTGCCGACGATCTTTCATGTCTTGCATCAAGGCGGGCCACCGGGCAACCAGCGTACCGACGCCGACAGCTTCGTCCGGCTCTCCAGGGGTCTCCGGCTGCTCGACTTCAACCGGCTCATCCGGCGGCGCTTCTTCCTCTCGCGACTCTTCAGGTTCGTTCACGAATTCGGGTTCCTCTGCCTTCTCCGGAGCGGGTTGAGGAGTCGGAGCCGTGGGTTGGTCCGGAGCACTAGAGGCCGGTGCCGAAGCTGCACCGTTTGCGACGGCAGCCTCCAGTGCTTCCAGGCGGGCCAGAAGAGCATCTACGGATGGTTCGGTGTAGTCGCGGGCGAGTTTGAGGAAAGTTAGCTCCAGCTCCAGCTTCGGTTCCCCACCGCGTTTTATACGACCTGTGGCATCCCCCAACGTCTCTACGAGACGAACAACCTCGGCAGTCGGAATGCTGGCGGCTTGCTCTTCCAGCGGGGCGCGTTCGTCGGCGCCGACTTCGGCGAGGGCGACGTCCGGGGCGTGCGGCAAGAGCATTACGCGCCGCAGGTGGCCGAGCAACTCGTTAACGAACTGCCCCAGGTCTCGGCCCTCATTCGAGAGACGGTCTACTATCTTCAACACGTCGGCGGCCCGGCGTTCGTGCAGGGCGGCGGTCGTCTCCAGCAGGATGTCGGATCCGACACTGCCGAGCAGTTCGCGGACCATTTCCGCCGTAACCGGTCCCTCGGCGAAAGACGAGAGCTGGTCCAGAAGTCCTTCCGCGTCCCGGAAAGAACCTTTCCCCTCACGGGCGATGATGGTCAGGGCTTCGGGCTCGGCTTCTATTTCCTCGGCTTCGGCGATCTCTGCGAGCTTTTCGGAGAGCGTGCCGACGCCCGGACGGCGGAAGTCGAAGCTCTGGCAGCGGCTGATGATGGTCGGCAAGACCTTATGCTTCTCGGTGGTGGCGAGCACGAAGATCACGTGCTCCGGTGGCTCTTCGAGCATCTTCAGGAGCGCGTTGAAGGCCTCGGTGGTCAACATGTGGACTTCGTCGATGATGTAGACCTTCATCCGTCCGGCGGCGGGTGCAAGGTTCACGCGGTCGCGGAGCTCCCGGATCTCATCTATCCCCCGGTTCGAGGCGGCGTCCATCTCCAGCACGTCCATCGAAGAGTTGTTGATGATCGAACGACAACTATCGCACGTGCCGTCAGGCTCCGGCGTAGATCCCTTTTCGCAGTTCAAACCCATCGCCAGCACTTTGGCCGTGCTCGTCTTACCGGTTCCGCGAGGGCCGGAAAAGAGATAAGCGTGGGCGACCCGATCGGTCTCTATGGCCCGTCGCAGGGTACGGACTACCGGTTCCTGACCGGAGATTTCGGAGAAGGCTCGGGGTCGCCACTTGCGGTAGAGAGTTGCGTGTCTCATGGGGCTAGTATAGCGGAGAAGGTCCGCGGCCACGACGAGTAGATCTCCGAGAGAAATACGATAAAAAAACAAAAACCGCGCACCCCGCCGTCGACGGGCACAAACCCGGCGAACTTCCGGCCGCCAGCTCCGGTTCGGCTGTCCCGCAGCACATGAGGTAACCCACTTAGTGCTGCTACCTCCCGGTCCTGACACGGTTCACGGGGCCTCATTGCCCGGGACCGATCCATCAACGCTGGCCGCACCGGTTTCAACCGAACTCGGTACGCCTCGGGCGGGGATATAGGCCCTGCTAGGCGATCGCAGGTACAGGGCATCGCCATCTCCCCGCTTAGCGCGGCAAGTCTAGTTTACCAGAGAGGTGAAGGGATCAAAGCCGGGTTCCGGATCGGCCTCAAAAAGCGTTGGCGACGAAGAACACGCCGATGCCCAAAAAGAAGAGGCCCACCATCAGGAACATCCCCTGAGAAGGCCCGCCCCATTTACCCCAAATCGTCGCGTGGTCTTTCCTGAAGTGTA
>JBARZO010000040.1:0-4141 GCA_049650165.1 Rubrobacteraceae bacterium | reverse complement strand
AGGACTTGCCGCCGGGTTACGAGCCAGTTGAGGGCCACCTGGGCAGGTTCCTTGTCGTGCGCCGCCCCGATCTCCCGTAGGATGTTCACGACCGGCGCTATCTTGCGGAGGTTTTTCTCGCCGAAGCTCTTTCCAAAGCGCCGCACGAGGCCGGAGGGTTTGTCGCCGGGGTTGTATTTGCCGGTCAGCAGGCCCTGGGCAATGGGACTGTAGGCGATGAGCGTAACGCCGAGGTCACGGCAGGCTTCGAGGACGCCGTTGGTCTCCGGGGCGCGTTGGAAGAGGCTGTATTCGACCTGGTTAGAGGCTAGTTCTACGTCGTGGGAGGCGAGCCGGTCGTGGGCCCGCTTCATCTGTTCCGCGCTGTAGTTGCTGACGCCGACGTGCCGGACCTTGCCATCCTTTACCGCCTCAGCGAGCGCGTCCATGAGGCTATTTATATTGAAGAGCGGGTTCGGGAAGTGGACCTGGTAGAGATCCACCGTCGCGACGCCCAGCCGGACGAGACTTCTGTCCAACGCGTCCAAAAGAGACCGGGCGCCGAACCGGTACGGTAGCGGGGCGAACTTGGTCGCTATTATCGGGGTTCCGTCAAAGCCGCCCTCGCGCAGTAGCTCGCCGATGATGTTCTCCGAGGCGCCGTTACCGTAGATCTCCGCCGTGTCGAAGAGCGTAACCCCTGCGGCCACGCTCGACCGGAACGCTTCTCCCACGTCTTGCCGGCTGTACTCTTTGCCGTATCCCCAGAGCCGGGTAGTGCCCCACGCCCAGGCTCCGACGCCGAGCGGCGCAACCTGTAGCTTCTCCGCCAGTCCGGGTGTGACTTGATTCTGCATACGCCCTCCAACTGAAAGTTTCCGAACCAGAGGTATAACACAGGAACTTACACGGTCCTGCGAAGAAGCGTCCTACACGAGTTGGTCGCAAACGGTGCCCGGTTCACGCGACGCTCGCACTCTAACTAAGGCTTTTGAACGAGCACCCCGCCGTTACCGGCCACGGCCAAACCGTCGGCGTTCTGCACGATGGCCTGGTCACCTCCGGAACCTTCATCCCCGGTACCGAAGCCCGTGAGGATTCCACCCGGCCCGGCACCCCGCGTGGCGATGGACTGACCCCCGGCGCACGCGACCTCGAAATCCTGGGCCTCGATGGCCACGGCCCCCGTGACGCAGAGCCCCGCGTCCGCCACCGGCACTTCCGGTTGAGGCGAGTCGGGTGGAGGGATCGGGTCCGGTCGCGGATCTTCCACCGGCGGGGTCGTTCCTGGTGGCGGATTTCCAGGCGGAGGCGACTGTTGGGATGGGCACCGGCCGACGGCGGGCGTCGTCACGATGGTTGTCTCCGTGGCGGTGTCGTTCGCGGGATTCGGGTCCGTCGTGCCGCTGGTGGCCGTCGCGGTGTTCGTGGCGGTACCGGGCGACGTCGGGCACACGGAGAACTCGACGGAGACCTGCTCGCTGGGACCGAGATCCTCGAGGTCGCAGGTTACGGTCCGGCCGACGTTGGTGCAGTTGCCGGTGATCGTGGAGAGAAATTCCGTGTTCGCCGGCAAGGTATCCGTGACGATCGCGTTGGTCGCGGTGTCCGGACCCAGGTTGGCGATCACTAGTTCGTAGAACAACGTCTCCCCAACCGCGACCCGATCCGGCGGGAAATCGAACTTCTGGACGGATAGGTCCGCCTCGGAAGCGGCCTGCGCCCTAGCCGGGCCCGCCGGCGCGAGCAGGATCATTACCACCACCAGAAAACCTACGAAACCAGCGAAGTACCCGGCTCTCGTACTCAACCTGACCATTCTTGCCTCCTCTTTCAATCCGTAGCTGTCTGTAGTTGTCTAACTTCGCCCCGAGCCCCCTGTTCATGGCGCAGGGGCCGTGGCCGGGACATCAGTGCGGATGATCTGGACCTGTCCGGCAGGGACCCGGAACCGGGCCAGGGTACTCAGTTCGGCCTGGGGCTGCTGTATAGTGCTGACCGCTTTCATGGTGCAGATCAGCTCACTTTTGGTTACTTCCATCAGGTTGTATCCGTGCGTGGAAGAGTCGAAGAACTCGAAGTGCGGGTTGCTGCCCTGCTGGAAAGCGGTCTGTAGCCCGGAGAACCCTTGCTCGGTCAGCTGCGGGACTCGTGAGTTGTCTCCGGCGCCGCCGTTGTCAGCCCCCAGGGCCAACTCCAGGAGGTTCGACGAGGTTATGGAGCCGCACACGAAGGCCGTGCCGATGGCGTTCGTTGGGTCGTTTAGCGGATTGTCATAGTCGTCTTTGACGTAACCGGCGATAAAGGTGTGTATGTCGCCGGTTATGGTGACGAAGTTCTCCGTCCCGGCAGCCCGGATTCTCTGGGCGATTTCGCGCCGCTCGGCCTGATATCCGTCCCACTGGTCGAGGCTCGTGTAGACACCGTCGCCGTTCTGGTCCTGGGACACGTCCGAGAAGATTTCGTCCGTCCCGCCCTGCAGGTAGGTGTTGGCCAGCTTGAGCTGCATGATCATGGTCTCGTTTCCCCAGATCTTCCAGGTCCGGGTGGAGTTCGTGATCTTGTCCAGGAAATACTCTTTCTGCCGGGCGCCGAGCATGGTCCTTCCCGGCTCGTCTATCGCACCACATCCGGGCGTGAAGTATTTGTCCGGGGTCTCTTCTCCACAAGGATGCGAATCCCGGTAGAGCCGTTCGTCGGTCATCACCAACTCCATCAAGTTTCCGAAGGCGAAGGAGCGGTAGATGCCGATCTCCGCCGTCGGGTCCTCGACTCCGGGCCTGTAACGAACCCTCCCGTTATCGGGCGACGCGCCGAGCCCGACGGTGCCGACCGGCTGGTACTCGGCCCAGGCCCGGTTGGCGCTGGAGCGCCGCTGTTCCTGGCGCGGCGGGTCCACCTCTCCAGAAGGACTCACACCGTAACAATCGTTGACGAACTCGTGATCGTCCCAGACGGCGATAAAAGCGTACCGCTCCTGCACCCGCTGCAGGTTCCTGTCTGATCGGTATTTCCTGTAGGTGAACCGGTAGTCCCGGAGGCTCGTGGCTTCAAAGCCGTCATCTCCGTTGCCATCTTCCGGAAACTCAAACTGCCGATTCTCCGGGCCGCCACCCTGGAAGGCATTCCCACCCGGCGGCGGCACGGTCTCGTAGATGTAGTCCCCGAGGTGGAAGACGTAGTCTATGTTCTCTTCGGAGAGGTAGGACAGCGCGGTAAAGTAGCCGTTGGTGTAGTCCTGACAGGAGATGTAGCCGAACCGGACCTTGGCCACGTCGGCGTTCGGCGCCGGCAGCGTCTTAAATCGCCCGGTGCGGCTCGCGTTGCCGTTGTAGATGAAGCGGTAGTAGTAAGTCGTAAACGGCTTCAGCTCGCGCCGGCCGGCCAGTTGTATCTTGACGGTGTTGTCTTTGGAAGCGCCCGTCCGGGCCGTGCCGCGCAGAACGGGTCGGCGGAACGTGTTGTCCCGGGAGATCTCCCAGGCGACCCGGTTGCCGCGCCTGAGCGACCGAAGACGGGTCCAGAGCACGATGCCGTTTTTCTGCGGGTCGCCGGAGGCGACGCTCTGGGGGAAGACCCTCGGGTTGACCCGGCGCACCCGAAACAGGTTCGCCGCCTCCGCATCGTCGATGACCCCGGGAACCTGCGTCCCGGCCCAGACCACCACCCCGGCGGAGAGCGAATACCGCAAGAAATCCTTCCGGTTCAAATAAAATTCGTCCTGATGGTTTTTGCCGCCCAAAATTCCCACCCCTTTTCGGTGATACATACATCCCCAGATTGACGTTTCGTATACGCCTCAGCAGATTACCAATCCGCAAAGCGTGCGAGGTTAAAGGGTTGTAAACTCCAGGTTAATTATTCGGGGCATGGGCGCTCCAGTGCCGCCAGGTTGGCATAGCAGATACGTTTCGTATTGTTTTTAACCTCCTTTTAGCGAAGATTTGATCCTCTTGTAACCACGGCCGCGGTATTTTCGGATACCTTGAAAACCCGTGCAAAGAAACAGTCAAAAGGGTTTCAGGAGAAACCACCTAAGAAGGTTTCTCGAGGCGTCGTACGGTTCCGGTATCGCCCGAACAGTTTCGAGGGCGGTAATACTGGAAGACCACCCCGCGATAGCGGCGGTCCTGGAGCACCTCATGTTGCGCGAGGGCTACAC
>JBARZO010000039.1:0-5133 GCA_049650165.1 Rubrobacteraceae bacterium | reverse complement strand
GGAAAATGGTTGGAGGACGTTGGGCCCCGGACAACCATGTTTACGGCTGCCTGCGCCTTTGGCGGCGGGTTTATCGTCTCAGCGATTGGGGTCTGGACGCACCAAATCTGGCTGCTCTACCTCGGATACGGGGTGTTCGGCGGTATTGGGCTCGGACTAGGCTACGTGTCACCGGTCTCGGCCCTGATCAAGTGGTTCCCCGACCGCCGTGGAATGGCTACAGGCATGGCGATTATGGGTTTCGGAGGTGGAGCCCTGATCGGCGCGCCGCTCGCAATCGCTTTGATGAATCTTTTCGAGACCGACAGCTCCGTCGGTGTGGCTCCGGCGTTCATAGTTATGGGCGTGGTCTACTTCCTCTCCATGTCGCTTGGCGCGTTCGCAATTCGCGTTCCGTCCGCCGACTGGAAGCCCGAGGGGTGGGAACCGGAGAAATCTGAAGACCAGGACGACGGCATGGTTACCCAGAACGACGTGCACATCGACACGGCGCTCAAGACCCCGCAATTCTGGCTGTTGTGGGCGGTACTGTGCCTGAACGTTACGGCGGGTATCGGGGTGCTTGGGCAGGCTTCGGTCATGATCCAGGAGACGTTCGGCGGGGCCATCACGGCCGCCGCAGCCGCAGGCTTCGTAAGCTTGCTGAGTATCTTCAATATGGTCGGACGTTTTTTCTGGTCTTCGACCTCGGACTATATCGGTCGCAAGATGACCTACTTCGTCTTCTTCGCGTTCGGCGCGGCCCTCTACGCCACGGTCCCGATCGTTGGAGCGGCTATGGGCAGCCTCATACTCTTCGTGTTTGCCTACGGAATTATTATCAGCATGTACGGCGGCGGCTTCGCCACCATACCAGCTTACCTGGCGGACATGTTCGGGACCAAGTATGTGGGGGGCATTCACGGGCGGCTCTTGACAGCCTGGTCCGCCGCAGGGGTCTTGGGGCCGGTGCTCGTCAACTACATCCGTGAGGCCCAGATAAACTCTGGCGTCGCACCGGAGAACGCCTACAACATAACCATGTTCATCATGGCCGGGCTCCTGGTAGTCGGTTTTGTCTGCAACCTGCTCATAAAACCGGTGGATCCGAAATACCACATGGAGACCGAGGAAGAAGAGCAAACCGCCTCCGGCGGCGCGACCGGTAAACCGGCAGAGGCCTAGAAGGGAGCACACCTGATGGCGGACCAGCAGCAAGAGCAGAGCAGTAGGAGCAACAATACAGCCGTGATCGTTGCGTTCTGGATGTACGTGACCATACCCCTGATCTGGGCGATCTACAGGACGTTCGGCAATATCGTAGCCTTGTTTACCGGCTAACGATAGAAAAACCCGAACGTCACAGCAACGAAGGCCGGACACGCCACATGTGTCCGGCCTTCCGGCTTCGAGAGGGTTTACTGATCTATGATCCAGTAATTATTCTTTCGGCTCCGGCGTAGACGTTGAACCTCTCGCCGCGCAGAAACCCGACGAGCGTCATGCCAAAATCCCGGGCCACGTCTACGGCCAGGCTGCTAGGCGCGGAGATGGCGCATATGATCGGAACCCCGGCGGTGAGGCACTTCTGCAAGATCTCGAAGCTACTCCGGCCACTGACCATGACGATATTCTCGTTGAGCGGTAGCCTACCTTCGAGCAGCGCCCACCCAACTAGCTTGTCGGTGGCATTGTGGCGGCCTACATCCTCCCGGAGCGCGAGCAGTTTTCCCTCAGTGTCGAAGAGCGCCGCAGCGTGGAGGCCGCCGGTTGAGTCGAAGAGGCCCTGGGCCTCTCGAAGTTTCTCCGGCAACGAGTAGATCTTCTGCGACGTCACTTCCGGTCCCGGTGGGATCACCGGACACCCCCGAAGCTCTAACTGCTCTAGGCTTGCTTTGCCGCACACCCCGCAAGCGCTCGTGGTGTAGAAGTGACGCTCCAAAGAACGAACGTCGTATTTCAGGCCCGGACGTAGTTCCACGTTGACGATGTTGTACTGCTGCTCGGCGTCTACTTCCGGGTCAACGCAGTAGCTAATGCGCCGGATATCATCCCGAGAAGCGACGATGCCTTCACCGTATAGAAAGCCCGCCGCGAGCTCGAAGTCCGCGCCCGGCGTCCGCATTGTTACGGCAACGGTCTGAGTGTTGTCCCCGGTCACGAGCCGTATCTCCATCGGCTCTTCGGTCGCCAGGGTGTCGGGCCTGCGTCGGGTCGAGTCGCCCTCGAAGATCTTCACCCGGGTCTTCGTCTTGCTACCGGGACGCCTGGTGTTTTGCTTCCCTATCATCTCGCTTTTGAGTTTAGCACCGCGGGTAAGCGGAGTACGGTAGTATGGGGTCGCTATGTTGAGGTTAAGCGGGCTACCGCACGTCGGGCGTTATCCGGAAGCCACCGTAAAGCGGATGGAAGAGCACGTCGAGGTCCACTTCGTCGGAAGCGGCGACGAGCAAGTAATGAACGTACCCCTGAAGTACCTCGACGGCGCGGACCCGGAAGCCTCCGAACTGCGACTACTCGCCCAACTGCAGCAGATCGGCTACAAAGTCCGTCGCGGCGAATAGTCTAGCCAGATAGTTCTCGGGCGGTCTCCCGCACCTCCTGGAGCCAGATCGTGCGCCTCGACGATTTACTCCGTTCCACGAGCCCGGAGAGAACGATACTTTTCAGGCCTGGCAGAGCGGCGCTCTCCGGAACCTTAACGTAGCCATCGTCGCCAAGCTGGAGAATCTCCAACTTTTCCCCGTCGTAGCGCCAGACTTCAGGCACCCCTATCTGGGCGTAGATAGGGAGCTTGTTTACTGAGGGGCTCGTGATGTCCACTTCGATCACCAGGTCCGGCGGCGGGTCCACGTCCAGGTCGATTCGGTTCTTGCCGCGAACCTGCCCCTCGTTCTGAATATAAAAACAGGAGTCTGGCTCGAAGCCACGCTCAAGGTCTTCGCGCCTGAAAGTCGTGGAGCCAAGATCGTAGACGTCTATCCCTAACTCTTCGGCCACAAATTCGACCAGCAATGCGATGCTGCGATTGTACGCTTCGTGTTCTGGAGACGGGCTCATGATCTCCAGCATACCCTGATCGTAAGTGAACCGGGGAACACTATTCTCCCCACGACCGGATAGCAGGCTCTCGTAAGTTTCCCAACCTACGTTTTCTAGCAAGACTCTCTGTTCCGCCGGGCTTTTTACCGTCTCCATGCTCTAAGAATAACAGTGTCTTAGGTAGAGCCAAAGACGAAAAGAGAGGCCGGGTCTCCCCAGCCTCTCGCCTTTCCCCTTCGGTTGTGTGGCTAGGCGTTGATGTAACCGTTCGCGTCGATGACGAACTTCTCGGCGGCGCCTTTGTCGAAGTCTTTGTAGCCTTGCGGGGCTTCGTCGAGGGTGATGACCTTGGCGTTCACGGCGTCGGCGATGTGCGCCTTGTCGTTCAGGATCGCCGTCATCAGCTCCCGGTTGTACTTGAGAACCGGGCACTGGCCGGTGTAGAAGGCGTGGCTCTTGGCCCAGCCGAGGCCGAAGCGCATCTTGAGCGTGCCCTCCTGCGCGTCCGGGTCTTCGGCGCCGGGGTCGCCGGTCACGTAGAGACCTGGAATACCGAGCGATCCACCCGCTCGTGTAATGGTCTGGATGGTGTTCAGAACGACCGCCGGGGCCTCGCCTGCGTCGGGGCCGTGGCCCGTGGCCTCGAAGCCAACGGCGTCTACGGCGCAGTCAACTTCCGGCTCACCGACGATGTTGGCGATCTGCTCCTCTATCGGCGTGTCCTCGCCTACGTTGATAGTCTCGCAACCGAAGGAACGTGCCTGCTCCAGACGCTGATCGTTCAGGTCACCGACGATCACGACCGCAGCCCCGAGGACCTGTGCAGAGTACGCTGCTGCTAGTCCGACCGGACCCGCGCCCGCTACATATACCGTCGAGCCCGTCGTCACGCCGGCGGATACCGCGCCGTGGTAGCCGGTTGGGAAGATGTCCGAGAGCATGGTGAGGTCCAGGATCTTCTCTAGCGCCTGGTCCTTGTCCGGGAACGGCAGCAGGTTGAAGTCCGCGAACGGCACCAAAACGTAATTCGCCTGGCCGCCTTCCCAGCCGCCCATATCGACGTAACCATAAGCCGAGCCCGCGCGCGCCGGGTTGACGTTCAGGCAAACGCCGGTCTTCCGCTCCCGGCAATTGCGGCAACGGCCACAAGCGATGTTGAACGGCACGGAGCAGATGTCGCCCTCTTTGATGAACTGGACGTCGTTACCGAGCTCTACTACTTCGCCCGTGATCTCATGCCCCAGTGTCTGGCCGACCGGAGCCGTCGTCCGACCGCGCACCATGTGCTGGTCCGAGCCGCAGATGTTGGTAGAGACGATCCGCAAAATAGCCGCGTGCGGCGCCTCGACGCTCATGCCCATCGCGTCGGCTACTTGCTGAGGGACTTCGAGCTTCGGATACTCGGTCTCTTCTACCTCTACCTCTCCGGGTCCCTTGTAAACCACGATCCTGTTAGTGTCCGCCATGGGGCGACTCCCTTCGTCGAGTGTTTTGATGCTTGTTTCTGACCGCAGACATCAAGATCCGTCCGCGCCGCAGTGTGTTTATTTCTGCGCTGCTAGAATTTCTCCTTTCCCTGTCCCCGAATAACATTCAAGTTGTTACCTGGTTACGGTACCAGAGGTGCGATCGCCGTGCAATACGATTTTTTAGATGTATTTTCAAGAGTTAGTGAAACGGGTGGTTCATCCCGGAAATTTGTGGGTAGAATGTCGCAGAGGAATTAAAGTCCGAAGACTTATAGAGAGGGGTAAAGGTGTTCCTAAAGACCACCGAGGGGGATGGGCTCTGGGCCAAGCTCAAGAATCATGTCGGGCTTAAAGTAGAACACCCTGTAAGCTCCGCCACCAAAAACATCCGGTCCCGGCTCTCGGACGAGGGAGTCAAGAAAACAGAGAGCGTCTGCCCGTACTGCGCGGTGGGTTGCTCGACGCTCGTCTACCATCGGGATGGCAAGATCATCGACATCGAAGGCAACCCGGACAGCCCGATCAACGAAGGCACACTCTGTCCCAAAGGCTCCGCGACGCTCGGACTGCACGTCTCACCGTACCGTTGGACGAAGGTCCGCTATCGCAAGCCGTACTCGTCGGAGTGGGAAGACCTCTCGAT
>JBARZO010000038.1:0-1675 GCA_049650165.1 Rubrobacteraceae bacterium | reverse complement strand
ATCCGCCGTGGGTCCCGAGGGCGACTTCGGGCCGTCCGTCCCGCATCACGAGCGTCGGGGAGATCCCGGGTAGCCGGAAGCGGCCGCCAACAAGGTCAGCCTCCTCCACCCCATCCTCGAACCGGGCGTAGGAGATGGAGTTGTTTAGCCAGATGCCGGTCCCCTCCGCCATGACCTTGCTCCCGAATATATTGCCGAGCGTCTGGGTCATGCTCACGACGTTTCCTTCCGCGTCAGCCACGACGAAGTGGGTGGTGTGTTCCCGGTCTCCGGCGGCCTCAGTCGCCGGTAGAGACGCCAGCTCTGCGGCCGCTTCCGATTGCCGCCCGGACGTTGCTCCGGCTTGCTCGGGGTCGACGTTGGCGGCTTGTTCGGCGAAATATTCTTCGGAGAGGAGCCTGTCCAACGGGGTCGGTTCGACCTCCGGATCGGCGGCGTATTCGTAGCGTTCGTAGAAGGCCTGCTCCGTCACCCGGGCGTACAGGCCGAGGTAGGCGGCGCTGTTTTGTCCGAGGACGGCCGGGTCGAATTGGCCCATGACGCCCAGGCGCGTCAGGAAGTTCCAGGAAGTGTTCGGCGGCGGCGCGCTGACCACCCGCCGGTTCCGGTAGTCGATGCCGATGGTCGACTCCCAATCGGCGCTGTTGCGGGCCAGGTCTTCGGTGGAGAGAAATCCGCCGCTTTGTTGGGCGGCGGAGGCCATCGCCTCACCGAGTTCGCCGCCGTAGATCGTCCCGGCGCCCCTGTCGGAGATGCGGCGGAGCGAACTTCCCAGGTCTCGCTGCACCAGGGTGTCACCGGCCTGCAGCGGGGCTCCCGCCGTGCCGTAAATCTCCTGCGCATTAGCAGGAAAAGTCGCGTACTCCGAGGAGATCCAAGTGGCGTTCTCCGCGTTCAAAACAAATCCGTCTTCGGCGTATCTTATGGCGGGTTGGAGGACTCGCTCCCATTCCAGGCTGCCGTACTCTTCCCAGAGGGCTTCCCAATCGTTTACGGCCCCGGGGGTGGAGATTGCGGCGGCACCGGAGCGGTTCTCGAGGTATCCCGGCGTCGGGGAGTAGAAGACCGAGGCGTCTATCGCCTCCGGAACGCGGCTGGAAGCGCCTAGAAAGCGGGTCTCGTCACTTTCGGCGTCGTAGATCACGGTCGCCCCGTATCCCCCGATGCCGCTCATCATAGGCTCCACGACGCCGAGCGAGGAAGCAACGGCCACCGCCGCGTCGTAGGCATTACCGCCGTCGGCCAGGATCTCCAGCCCCGCATCCGTCGCCAGCGGGTTCGCGGAACTGACCATGCCGTTCTCCCCCACCGCCGGTTCCGCAGCCGTACTCTCGCTACGGGTATCGCCGTTCGGGTCCGGCAGGTCTTCTCCACCGGCCTCCGGTTCCGCCGGGCTGGTTTGTTCGGCCGTTTCCCGCGACGGATTTTCCGCGCTCTGGGGATTAGTCATCTCCTCGGTTGCGCCCGGGCTTTCGACGGTGGTGGCTCTGCCGGGTACGTCTTCGCCGGAAGAGTTTGAGGCCGCTTCACGGCTCGTACCGGTCCCGGTATTACCGCCGGCCTCTACCGGAGATGCGTCCTCAAGCGGAGGTGGGCCGCAAGAAAAGAGCAGCCAGGCGAAAAATACCAGTAGAGCCACGTTTCTCAAACCGTACCTCCAAAAGATCTAGCCAAA
>JBARZO010000037.1:0-3090 GCA_049650165.1 Rubrobacteraceae bacterium | reverse complement strand
GCATCGCTCCAGGACCAAGCGTAGTCACCGCTCGACTTCAGAACGATTAGATAGCGCCCTTCATCTTCCTGATACCACGGGCGCAAGTCCTCGCCGCGCACGATAGGTTTGATGATCTCCGCAGATTTGGGGTCTTGCTCCACGAGTCGGTCTCGCGTGACCCGGTCCACGATGAACGCCTCATTCAGTCCCGTCAATACACCACGGTACATCTGCCCATCAACCACCTCGCCGAGCGGACGGCCGCCGGCCATGAGTTTGGCGAAGACCTTGCGACCGGCAGCGTCTCCGAGCTGCCAGCCGGTGTCGAGTTGGTCGTGGATCGAGAGCGGAAACAACTTGTCCTCTACCTGTTCCTCGAAGTCCTTGAGTCCCTCACCGCGAGTAAATACCGCCGCATCGGCTACGTGCTCTTTGGGTGGCGGATCGCTGCGGACTACGTGGACAGACGGGTAAACGTCCGGCGCGTCGGCGAACACTCGGTTGTCGCCAAGGTCCAGCAGCTTCTCCATGGTCGTCTGCGTCCGTAGGTGGGATCGCAGCGGCGTGGCGTAGTTGGCCCGCAGCCAGCTATTACTGCTAATGTACGAAAGGCGTCCGCCGCGCCGGAGTTGTTTCAAACCCTGCGCGAAGAAGTAGACAAAGATGTCCGCGACCCCATGGTAGGTCTCCGGGTACGCGTCCTTGAAGTACGCTTTCACGTCCCCGAGCGCCTCCTGCCGCACGTAGGGCGGGTTGCCGACCACCGCGTCGAAGCCCGCTTCTTCGCCGAGCGGCTTGCCGTGCCGGTCGAAGAAGACCTCCGGGAACTCAAGCTCCCAGTGGAAGAAACGCTGCCCGGCGGAGATCTCGTGCGCCGCGTCGAGCCACCGCTGGAACTGGGGCAGGGTGGCGACGTTCTTGCTCGTGGCGTAGTCGGCGAGCGGCTGCCACAGCGACTGGTCCACCTCGACCCCGAAGCGGGTGGCGGTAACGAGGTCGGCGAGGCGGGCGTAGCGGCGGGTCAGGTCTTCGCGCAGCCGTTCGTAGAGTTGCTCCTGCTCTTTTACGTCCTCGACGGAGGCGGCGGGGTTCTCCTCGATCACCCACATGTTCCCAACCGCGAGGCTCATGCTCTGCCGGAAGGCGTCGTCTTCGAGCATCGAGAGCTGGCCTTCGTCCGCAGCTTTCTTTTTCTTCCGCTTCTTGCCGCCGCCGGGTTGGAGTTCCGTGAGGCGCGCCCCGACGAGGGAGTTGCCGGTGCGGAGGTGATGGTCGAGGAACGAGAGCGGGCGGTCGCGGGCGACGGTGGAGAGCCAGAGGCTAAGCTTGGCGAGGTCCACGGCGAGCGGGTTCATGTCAACGCCGTAGACGCACGACTGCACCACCCGCCGCTTCCAGTAGGCCAGCTCCGCGTCGGCCTCGTCGTCCTCGGATACCTGCTCCGGCGACACGTCCAGCACCACCAGGAATCGGGCGATGTATTCCGTCACCTCGACCAGGAAGTGCCCGCTGCCCATCGCCGGGTCTAGCACGTCCAGCGCCAGCACCGCCTCCACCTTCGCCTCGTCGTCCCGCGCCTCTGCGACCGCGCCCCGGAGTACGGGGCCGACCGTTTCCTCCACGATGTACTTCACGATGAAGTCCGGAGTGTAGTAGCTGCCGGTCGCCTTGCGTTCGCCGCTGTCGTTTTCCAGGGCGACCGTCCAGCCGTCTTCGGGTTCGTCCAGCGCCTCCAGGTGGAACTCCAGCAGGCCCTCGTAGATGGTGCCGAGGTGCCGCTCGGCCAGGTCCCGGTAGTCAACGAACTCACCGTTTACGCGGGAGAGCATGTCCACGGCTTCTTGCAGGTGGGCGTCTCCGACGGTGTGCTCTTCCAGGAACGGGTGGCGGGCCGGGTCGAAGAGGCCGCCATTGAACGTCGCCACCGAGAGGGGCGGGCTGCCCTGGTCGATGATCTGGAATAGCTGTACGAGGCGCGGCCAGAGCGTCGCGCTCGTCGGCAAGAGGCGGCGTCCGGTGGCGACGTCGTGCTTGATGGCGTGCAGGCTGTAGCTCTCGCGGTAGTCCTCGCTGCCGCGCACCGGCAGCAGCTCGCGGGCTTCGGCGTAGAGGACGAACAGGAGCCGGTACAGCAGGATCAGGGAGTTATCGTAGATTCTGTGCAGCGCCTCCGGTTTCGAATTCAGCCCGTTCGCCGGATAGTCCAGAAAGCCCTGGGCGATGTGCCGCAGCGCCTCGTAGACCTGGCCTTTGAGCGAGTCCCCGACGCCCCGAGCGTAGTCGTCGCTCGCCTGGAGGATCGAAGATACCCCTAGTGGCCCATCATCGAACGCCGCCCGGCGGAAGAAGGCGTAGAAGTACAGGAACTTCTCCGTATCACCACTCTCGACCAGCTCTTGCAGGTCAACTTCGTAGAAGCGGTCCAGCTTGTGGGCCGTGTCTCGGTGGTAGAGTCGCCAGAGCCGCCCGTTGGTCAGGATGCCCCAGTCGACGCCCGCGTGGCGCATGTAGAAAGAGATCTGGTAGCTCGGGTTCTTATTCGTAAACGGGTCGCCGGACTTCTTTCCCTTCAGTGGAAGGTCCAGTGCCCGGTCCCAATACTTCGCGTCCCCGACCGCAAAGGATCTACCGGAGAGCAACTCTTCATCGAGGGTCCGGTTCTTGTTCGCGGCGACCGAGGCTGAGTCCTTGTAGAAAACGTAGTCTGGACGCTTCGTTCCGTCCGGGGTGGTGAGCGCGGGCTGAACCTCGAAGTCGTGGCCGAGGGCGCGCAACACGGGCCGGACCAGGTCCGTCTCCGTCTGGGCCTCGTTGTTGCTCGGGGTGTAGGAGGAGAAGACTCCGGCCAGCTTCTTCATGACGGCTCCGGCTTCGGAGACCAGTTCCTGCCAGTCCGTCCGGCGGGGGAGCGTCGCGTTCAGGTAGTGGTCTGAGAACAGTCCGCTGTTGCGGTGGTGTTGCTCCGCGGGCGTCGGCTGCTTTGAAAGGTCCATGCTAGAAGTATAGAGGTCATACGCTCCAGACCCCAACTACGCCACGTCAACTGAAAGCGTTCGACAGACGACCCGAGCCTTCCATACTTGCATTTTAGAGCAATTAGTCTATAGT
>JBARZO010000036.1:0-2940 GCA_049650165.1 Rubrobacteraceae bacterium | reverse complement strand
TAACAGTTATAATAGTATATATAATAGTTTCAGTCAATGCTGAAATTAAAAAAACAGCAAGTAATTTTTTGGTCGGATGAATTGGTTGGTAAAGGAAGGTGAGTGTTAGCCGCCGAAGAGGCGGGAGAAGAAGCCGCGGTTCTTCATGACTTTTAGTTCGGCTTCGAGGCGGGTGCGTTCTTCGGCGAGGGTGGATTTCTCCTCGGCGATCTTCTGGTGTTCCTGGGCGAGGCGTTCGCGGTCGGCTTTGAGTTTGGCTTTCTCTTCTTCCAGGGTGGAGATGGTTTTCTCCTGGAGTTCGCGCTGGAATTCGATGAGGTTGAGGCGTTCTATCTCGCCCCACAGCCGGTCCATTTCGACGCGCGCAGCGTCGCGTTCCTGGCGGATATCTTCCATCTGCCGGTTTCGTTCTTCGAGGCGGGTCTTGTAGTCCTGGCCCTGTTGGAGCAGACGTTCGTAGCGCTCGAATGGGACGGCGGGGAGGCGTGAGTTGTCGGAGGAATCGTCCCCGACAACCTCTCCCTCGAAGACTTCCTCTTCGGCGTCCTCGATTTCCAGAGCGCGGGTTAGCTCCTTGACTTCGGAGAGGCGGAGGTTTTCGTTTCCGTTCGCGTCGGGTTCGGCGTTGAGACGGCCCTCTTCGACGTAGCGCCGGATGTCGTCAGCCGAACGCCCCATAACGGCTGCGGCGCCGTTGATCCCGATAAGTTCTTCGCTGGGGTCCATAAGACAGCATTCTACTTTAGCAGCGGGCCGTCATCCAACGACTGCGGGCTTTTTCGTCAGGCTTTGGTGATTTGGCCGTTCTGGAGTTGGACCGGGATCTCCGGTAGCGGCTGCTGCGCCGGGCCGTTCACGACCTCACCCCCGTTTGCCGGGTCGAAGAGAGAGCCGTGGCACGGGCAGGCGAGTTGGCCTTCCTGGTAGGCGACCTCGCATTGTTGATGAGTACAAACTGCGGAGTAGGCTGCGAAGTCGCCGTTCTCGAGGTGAACCAGAACCGCCGGCTGGCCCTCGTTAGTAAACTCCATCGCCGAGTTCGCCGGAACCTCCGAGGCCTGGGCAATGGCTCCGGAAGAATTCTCAGAGCCGGAAGAGCCGCCGGATGATCCGGCAGAGGTTGTTTCGCTCCCACCAGAGGAAGCCGAGTCTCCCTCGCCGCCACCGGACTCGCCGCCTCCGCAGGCCGCTACTACCGAAGCTCCGGCGGCGGTCACCCCGATCGCGGCTCCCAGCCGGATAAACCTCTTGCGTGAGATCCCTTCTTCCAAAACATTCTCCTCATGCTCGCTCGGCCACTGACTGCTACGATTTTATATACGAAGCTCGGCACGTTTTGGTTTGGTCATCCCAACGTCCGGGCCGTGCGTATACTGATACAAAGCCATCGTACACTCCCCGGGAGGTGCTTTTCGTGAAAGCTATGGCGTGGGTGCGGGTTCTGGTCGGCGCCGTTTGGATCAACGGCGGCGTCGAGAAACTACTCAACGGGGACTTCCCCCAACAATTTACTTCAAGCCTCCAAGCAGGAGGGTTCGTGTCGCAAGCTCCACCGTTTTTTCAATCTTTCATGGAGAGTTTCGTGATTCCGAACTCGGGGACTATTGCCCAACTGGTGCGGATCGGTGAGCTATCACTAGGAATAGTCCTGATCCTGGGCCTCCTCACGAACCTGGCCGCTATCGGCAGCATAGGCATGAGCATCGCCATCATGCTCTCTCAGGGTGGTGTGAGCCTGGGTACCGGTCTCGGAGCGCCCCAGTTCCTGAACGTAAACCTGATCCTGGCCCTCCTGGCCGCGCTCGTCCTATTCAGCGCCGCCGCAAAAACCTTCTCTATTGACTCCGTCATAGCGAAACGGAACCCGGGCCTCTCGCCGCTTCTCACCAACAGCCGCAAACACCGGTGAGCCCAGCAGATCTCATAGCCGGCAGACAAACATGATTCCTCCTAGGTTTCTCTCAACAGATTTCAGCCCTTATGAAATCTGTTTGTAGCCCAAGGCTCATAAAATGGGGATCTATTTATGTAGAAGCCTGTGTAGATCAATAGTGGGGAGTAGTGATATGTTGGCAAGTGTTAGTTGGCGAGGCGCCATTTCAGGTGCCGTAATCACGATTCTACTGGTTGTCTCATTCATGATATTTGCAGAAGAGATCGTGAACCTGTTGCTGCCCTTTTCGATTGTGCTGTTTGCCTTTTTTCTGGGCGGGATGGCGGCCGGAATATTATCTACCTCTTCGCCTGAAGTAGCTAGCGTAACGGGTGCCTTGGTGGCCGTAGGAGCTGGCGTCGTCTGGATGCTCGTGACGTTCCTACCGGTACTCATTGACACTTTAAGCACCCCCAGCCCCTACACGCGAGGCGAGGACATGAGCCTTCTCTTAGCGTGGGTATTAGCGTTTTGCGTGCTCGCATCGCTCGGCGTATTGGCAAGCTATTTCGGCGGTAGGTTGGCAGGACGCGGACGCAACCGGGGCCGACCAAACAGTCAATCCTAAAATTCCGTCGCCTGATCCGAGAGGCTTCTACAGAAACGCCGGTACTAGTTCGCCTTTTATGAGGTCCGGGTAATGCTCGCGCTCCCGGACAACGGACCAGCGCTCCCCCCTAACCAGGACTTCGGCGGGCTTGCGGCGGGAGTTGTAGTTGGAGGCCATCGAGAAGCTGTAGGCTCCGGCGCTCATTACGGCCAGAAAGTCCCCTTCGGCGGCGTCGGGTAGCTCGCGGTCGCGGGCCAGGTAGTCGCCGGACTCACAGACTGGGCCTACGAGGTCGGCGGGCGCGGTCTCTTCGCTGCCGTTTACTGAGCGTATCTCGTGGTGGGCTTCGTAGAGGCTAGGGCGCAGGAGGTCGTTCATGCCGGCGTCGGAGACTATGAAGTTCTTGTCGCCGCTCTTTTTGCGGTAGATGACGCCGGTTAGCAGGGCCCCGGCGTTG
>JBARZO010000035.1:0-3555 GCA_049650165.1 Rubrobacteraceae bacterium | reverse complement strand
GTCGAGAGTCCACCCTTGATGTTGCCCTGGGTCGGCTGCGAGCCGAGAATGTCTACACCTCCGGCCACGATGTCCGAGACATAATCATCGTAGATTTCTTGGAATTTGTCCTTGAGTTCAGGCGTCGCCATGCGTTCGGCGATCAGGTGCTCACCACCGGTAAGCTCGGAGGTTTCCCCGAAAAATACCGTTGCACCTTCCTCCAGTAGCCGGTCTATGGCGACGCCGACGGTCGGGCACGAACCGAGTCCGGTGGTAGTGTCCGACTCGCCGCACTTGATGCTCACCGTCAGGTCACCCAGTTCCACCGGCTCGGGACGCAGTTCCGTGGCCCACTGTACAAACTCACGGGCTTTCCACGAGGCGCGGCGGATGATCTCCAGGTCTCCGTATCCTTCGATAGAGAAGGCTGCGACCGGTTTGCCGGTTTCGGCTATACCGTCGGCGATGCGGTCTGTCCAGTTGTCCTCGATCCCGATGACTATGACGGCCGCGACATTGGGGTTGGCGCCGGTGCCGATCATGGTGCGGAAGTGCAGGTCCAGATCCTCACCGTACTGCAAACGTCCGTACGCGTGGGGCAGAGCCAGAGTCCCCTTAATGTTGTTCGCAACCGCCTCGCACGCCGCGTTCGAGATGTCGTCCACGGGCAGGATCACCACGTGGTTGCGCACCCCGACCCGGTCGTTCTCCCTCCGGTATCCGTAAAGCTCCATATCTACCACCTTGCGCTCTTGATGTTGTGAGTGTGGACGTAGTCGCCAACCGTCAAGTCGTTCTTCGCCTCCCCGATCTGAACTCCGTACTCGATGACCGCTCCACCAGAGTTGTTGTCCTCGATCGCGATCTTGTGTCCCAGGGGTATGTCTCCCTTCGACACCACCTCTACAGTCGAATCGTCATCCATATATACGCCGGTCACCGTTTCTCCCTCTTCGATGTCCGAGGTGGCCACACCCACGTGGTCGCCTCTCTGGTGGATCAAGAACTTGTGCATCTGTGTTCTCCTTTTCGCATCTTCGCGCTTCTGTTCTACAGTAACTACACGCTACACGCTTTCGGCACCCACGAGCCTACTCGAGTTGCGCCCCGGCCTCTCTCTCCGCCACTTTCACCAGGGCGCCCCAGTCCTCTGATCCGAGTTCTGCCGCTTGGGCTTCCACGAAACACTGGTGAGTCTGACCGATTACGTGGAGAGGAACCTGACGCTTCGAGGCCATATCCATGCCGATCTTTATGTCTTTGGTTGCGAGATTCACCGAGAATCCTGCCTTGAAGTCTCGTTTCGCGACTCGCTTGGCAATGGTGTTTCGCAGATGCCACGAATCCGCCCCTGTTTTGGACAGCGCCTCTACCATCATTTCCAGCTCAGCTCCGGCTTTGGCTCCAAGCACCAACCCTTCAGCCACAGCTTGTAGGATCGCACCGGAGACTAGATTGTTTACGATCTTGATGGTTGAGGCCACCCCTAGTTCGCCACAGTAGGTTATGTCCGTCGCCAACCGATCCAGAAGGGGCCGTAGCGCCTGGTAAGTTTCCTCTTCCCCAGCGACCATCAAAGATAGCGTACCCTCTGCGGCGGCGTCCGAGCTCTTTCCCATCGGAGAGTCCAGGACTTTTACCCCATGAGGCTCCAGAGACTTCCCAAGCTCGATCACCGCGTCCGGACCGATCGTTCCCAGGTTTACTACGACGTCGCCTTCGGAAAGGCTCTCTACCAGGCCATTGTCTCCGAATACCACCATGTTCGTCAGATCCGGTGTAGCCATCAAGAGCAGGTAAACCGTACACTCCGCCGGAAGCTCGGACGCGTACTCCACCGAAGAGCCTCCTACTGAAGCTAGAGCCTCCCGCGGTCCGGCTTGCAGATCGCACCCGTGTACCGTGTAGCCGCTATCTACCAGCCGACTCGCGATAGGCAACCCCATCGCACCAAGACCGACTACGGCAACATCATCCATAAAACACCTCTCCGATTTCGCGCTGATCATCCATCCCTATCTACTCCACGAAAGTAGCGCAGAGAGCGGACGGTCCTTCATGGCTAAATACTGATGGTCTAGAAACTCTTCGAGGCCGAGGTGGCCGCCCTCTCTGCCGAGTCCGCTGTCCTTAACCCCGCCCATTGGTACGTTGACGGCGGTAGCCAGGCTCTCGTTTACGCCCGCAATTCCCACGTGTAGATTCGAGGCTACCCGCATGGCCCGTCTTACATCCCCGGAATATACGTATCCCGCAAGGCCAACGGAGCTTCGGCCCACGTGCTCCAGCAGCCTTTCGGGGTCGGAGAAGCCCGCCACCAGGGTTACCGGCCCGAAGATTTCCTCCCGAAGGAATTCCCCATCCGCCTGCTCGTAATCCGGAATGGCCTGCAGTCCGGGGGCGAAGAAACTGTCTTGCGATAAGCCGGACCCGTTGGACAACTCGGGCGCCGACGCGACCGTCTCGAAGCCCTCGTGCGTGGCACGATCTCGAACCTTTTCCATGGAACTACGAGCTTCCGGATTTATGAGCGGTCCTACGGTGGTCTCCTCGCTCAGCGGGTCGCCGAGTCGTAGAGCCCCGACGCGTTCCGCAAACAATCCAACGAAGTCTTCGTAGATTGTCTGTTCGATATAGAAACAGTTGGCCCCAACGCACGACTGTCCACAGTTGCGAAACTTGGCAAGCATAGCTTCGTCAACAGCATATTCGAGATCCGTGTCCTCGAACACTATAAAAGGGGCGGATCCTCCTAGCTCCAGGGCGAGCCGCTTCATAGTGGACGCAGAGCGCTCGTAGAGCATCTTGCCGACGCGGGTCGAACCGGTGAAGCTGATGACCCGGACCCGGGGATCTTCCAGCATAGGGTCCACAACCTCGCTGGCGGATCCGGTCAACAAGTTAACTACACCGTCCGGAAAACCTGCGTCTACCAGACAGCGGAAGAACTCGACCACGGAGTTCGGCGCCTGCTCACTTGGACGGGCGACCACCGTACATCCTGCGGCCAGGGCCGGCGCGACCTTCCGCGCCTGGATGGAGACCGGAAAGTTCCAGGGTGTCAGGCAGGCAACCACGCCCGCAGGCTTCTGAAGCACCATCTGGGGCCCGCTCGGGCGCCCGTCAACAGCTACCAGTTCTTCCAGCCGCCGGGCCTCTCCGGCGAACCAGGAGAAATAGTCGGCGGAGAGCCGGACTTCTCCAATAGCCTCCTCCAGACGCTTTCCGCTCTCCAGCGAGAGAGTCATTCCGATCTCTTCCGCCCGCTCCAGCAACAACTCCGAAACGCGGGCGAGCAACTGAGAACGCTCGAACGGCGAGCTTTTCTGCCACTCTGCCAGCGCTTTCGAAGCTGCGTCCACGGCCGCTTCGACCTCGGCTCTTCCGGCTTCCGCTTGAAGCGAGATCGCCTCGCCCGTCGCAGGATTTAGGATCTCCCGAGAAGCCTCCGTGCGATGCCAATCTCCGTCGATGAGAATCGACTGCATTACTTCCATTTGTTTCTCCGTTTCTCTCTTCTTATTCAGGCACCAGGAACAGGCTAATTTGCGGTATGAAAGTGATGATCAATAC
>JBARZO010000034.1:0-3334 GCA_049650165.1 Rubrobacteraceae bacterium | reverse complement strand
GATGAACTTACGATAGGGGCCATCGTGTGGAGTACGTGGCCGTTGACGGTCGGTCCGCGGGCCGAGCGCGTGCGGGGCGAGATGGAGGAGGCCCACGAGTTGTTCGCCGACTCCGGGTGGCTGGAGTCACCCCGGGGCTACTTCCGGGAGCCGCCACCGCTCGAAAACCCGGTGAGCCTGGAGCGCCGCTACCCGGGTCACAGCTTCGAGCAAATCAGCTTCGAGAGCGGCTACGAACCGTGGCCCGGGGAGCCGGGCCGGGATCGCTGGCTCTCGTACGAGCGCAACCGCACGGCCCACGCCTGGGTACTACGCCACCCGGGGGAGCCGCGTCCGTGGTTGGTGTGCGTCCACGGCATCCGGATGGGCTCGCCCTGGAAAGACCTCACGCACTTCAAGCCCTCTTACCTGCACGAAGAGCTGGGCCTGAACCTCGTGTTTCCCGTGCTCCCGATCCACGGCCCCCGAAGGGTCGGGTTGGTCAGTGGCGGGCGCATCCTGACCGGGGATCTCATGGATACCCTACACGCGGCTTCCCAGGCGATGTGGGACATCCGGCGCCTCTTGGGATGGCTGGAGCTTCAGGAGGCGCCCGCGATAGGTGCGCTGGGACATTCCCTGGGAGGCTACTCGGCGGCCCTGCTCTCCTGCCTCGACGACCGGCTCGACTGCGTGGTGGTCGGTAATCCCGCGACGGATTTCACCCGGCTCTTTTGGCGCAACACGCCGGCCCTGGCGGCCCGCTACATGCAGCACCAGGGCGTCTGGCGCGGGCTGCAGCAAGAGTTGACCAAAGTAATATCTCCACTAGAACTCGACCCGCTCTTGCCCCGGGAGCGGCGCGCCATCTTCGGCGGGGTCGCGGATCGGGTGGTGCCCATCTCCGAGACGAACGGCCTCTGGCAGCACTGGGGCAAACCGCGAATCTCCTGGTACGAAGGAACCCACCGCGGCTTTCTGCGCGAACCGGAGGCGCGGCAACTCCTGAAGGAAACCCTCGGCGACGCCGGGATGCTAAGAGGTTAGACGTCGGCTTTCAGCGGTCGGATTTGCATGGCGCCGGAGGTCGTCGTGCCGGCTCCGGTCTCTGTAAGCTGCAGGATGGAGTTCGCGTAGTACCGCAGTAGCGGCAGTTCTTCGGGGACTGCCTGGTAAAGACCAGCCTCTTCGCGCACCGGACGACGCAGGATCAGCTTGTTCAGACCGTATTCTATAGCCCGGTCGTGGTCCTCGTGTGGGACGCAGACGTGGGCGCCGGATTTTTCGAGGTCTTTAATCAACGCCCGGCCACGAGACTTCAGCTCCTCTGCGGAGAAGGCTTCGTCTGGGTCTTCCGCAAAGAGGTGCGCCACGAGCGGCACCGGCAGGACCGGAACGACGTTGCCGACCTCGTGCATCAGCCCGTGGGCCAGGGTTTCTACTTGACGGATCCTCCCCGGACGTTTCATGTTCCGGAAGTCTATTCCGTGGGCTCTGGTGGACTCGCGCATCGAGATCGGGGCTCCGAAGTTCACGACGGCGTGGCCGAAACGCTGCCAGCCGCCTCCGATCGCCAGCCGCAGGTTGTGGGAGACGAAGCCGCCGGCGTTTACTACGGCATCCAACCTCGAATGTTCTGAGGCTTCTTTAGGGAGAAGTAGCGAACGGTCCTCCAGCACCCGGTCGTAGTTGAGGCCTACCGGGATAAACACGAGATCCCTTGTACCTACCGGATCAAAGCGCCGGAGCATGTAGTCGAGGAGCCCGATCTTCGGCTCCCGCAACGCCCCATCCCGGCTCAAGCCACCCTCCGGAAAGACGACTTGCACCATGCCGGCCTCGGTCGCCATCTGCACCCAACGCTCCAGAACGCGGCGATACAGAGGATTTTCCGAACCCCGCCTAACGAAGAAGGCGCCCATCGCCTTGACCAACTGCTCTATCGGCCAGATACGGGCCCACTCGCCCGCCGCGTAGCTCAGGGCCGTTCGTTTGGAGGCCAGGTAAGCCAGCAAGACGTAGTCCATGTTGCTGCGGTGGTTCGCCACGAAAACGACGCTCGGCTGAGTCTCTACCTTCTCGAGCGCCTCCCCGTCGGAGAAGCCGACCCGGACGTGGTACAGCCTCCGCGCCAGAACACGGCTCAGACGGGTCCCGATCTTGAAGTACACGTAAGCGTTGAACGCCGGGACGATCTCGCGGGCGTACCGTTCTACCTGGCCCATCACCACCGTCATCGGCACACCGTGCTCCTCGGAGTGCGCCTCAGCCGTTTTTAGAACGTCCGGGTCGTAAAGGAGACGATCGATGAGCACCCGCCGCTTTGTCATACCGAAAGGCTGGATCTTGAGCTGCAGCCGTTCGTTTACGTCGGCGATCACCTCATTCGCCCGCCGCCGCAGATACCAGCGGGCGGCCGGAATCAGAACGCGGTTCGTTACCGCAACCCCCGAGAGCGCCCCGCCGATGAGTTGCCACTTCGAAAGCGCGAACCTCTTTTTCACGGCCGCCCTAACGTCCCCGCCACTCCGGCTTGCGTTTATCCAGGAAAGCGCAGATCCCCTCCTGGGCGTCGTCGAAAGTAGCGTTGAAGGACATCACTTCCTTGGTGTAAACGTAGGCATGATCAGTCGACATTTCTGATTGCCGATAGAATGCTTGTTTCCCAACCCCGACGACCAGCGCGCTGGCCTCGGCTATCTTCTCCGCCAGTTTCCGTGATTCACCTCCGAGTTCTTCCGCCGGGACGACCTTGTTGACCAGGCCTTCCGCGCGGGCTTCTTCGGCGGAGATGAAGTCTCCGGTTAGCAGCATCTCCATGGCTTTGTTCTGGCCGACGGAGCGGCTGAGGGCGACCATCGGGGTCGAACAGAAGAGCCCGATCCTCACGCCCGGTGTGGCGAAGTGGGCCTCTTCGGCGGCGACTACGAGGTCGCAGGTTGCGGCGAGCTGACAGCCGGCCGCCGTGGCTATGCCGTGGACTTCCGCAATTACGGGCTGTGGAATAGTCTGGATGGCCGTCATAAGCTCCGTGCATACGTCGAAGAGCCGCCGGTAGAATTCCGGGTCACGGCCCACCATCTCGGAGAGGTCGTGACCCGCGCAGAAAGCCGGACCGTTCGCCCGCAGGATGACGACCTGGGCTTCCTTGTTTTTGCCGATAGACTCGAAGCAAGCCTTTAGCTCCACCATGTGCGCCAGTGACAGGGCGTTCCGCTTATCGGGGCGATTCATGGTCACGTAGGCTACTTTTCCATCCTGCTCGAAGAGGATGTGTTCGTAGGTTTTCTGATCGGCTTCGATCATTCGGAGTCTCCTAACGCGTATTCGCGGGTCTCGACCAACTGCACCAACC
>JBARZO010000033.1:0-4282 GCA_049650165.1 Rubrobacteraceae bacterium | reverse complement strand
GCCCTCGGGTCGGGATAAACAGAGTAGGGAGCGGGAGGCAAGGAAGCATGATTCTTAGGCGGAGCAGGATTCAGGTCTTACGGATGGTGGGGCTGTCGCTCCTTCTCGCGGCCTTGATCTCGCTTGTTCTAAGTGCGCCAGCTTTGGCACAGGCTAAGCTTGTCGTTGACAAGAGAGGACCGGATACTGTGCAAAAAGGTCAGGTAATTGCCTATGAGATAGACGTGAAGAACACTGGAGACAGCCCGGCCGACAACGTTAAGTTGACAGATATCGTGCCGGACGGTACGGAGTTTGTCTCGGTGAGCCCTGTCGTTGTCTGTGAGGAAGATGCCGGCACCGTGACGTGTGAAGACTTGGGTACTGTTGATGCTAACCGACCAGCCGTTCCCGTCACGGTGCAGGTCAGGGCCGACGGGACGCAAGATACCATTAAGAATACGGCTACGGCTACCAGCGGCAATCTTCGAGACAGCGATTCCGTCACTACCACGCTCGGGGCCGGTAATGGTGGAAACGCCACCGACCAGTACGGCCAGGATATAGAGATCACCAACATCATCAACATACCTGAAACTGACCTTCCCAAGACTGGTGGGCCGCCGTTGCTCGGTATATTGTTCGCCGTTACGGCTGGTGCGGGATTGCTCACCGCCGTGGTGCGGCGCAGGCGTTAGATGATGACGCTGGTTTCGGGGAGGCTGAAACCTGGTTCGGGGGTTTAGCGTTTAGATGCTGTTGCGGGTAGGTGTTATCTCGCTTTCTTTCTCCCTCTTGCTGGCGCTCGTTGTGGCCGCGGTGATCTTGCTTCGGGGACCGGAAGAGCAAGCGACCTCCGAGCCCGTCGCCGTGAAGTCCGAGTCCTCTAAACCTCTAAAGTCCGTGGACCGTGAGATCCCCAGCCGGGAGAGCGCCGACCTACCCATAAAACCCGAACCTGAGCCCGAGCCAACCCCGGAGCCCGAGCCGATCCCCGAACCTGAGCCCGTGGCGAAGCCGGTATCCGCACCCGTCCCGGAACCAGAGCCCCAGCCGCAGGACTCTCTGCCGGTGGCTGAAGAGGCTTGGCCTAAGCCGGACAGCAGCGAGGTCGAAGAGGCCGATAAACCCCGGAGCTACAACTGGGTGCCGGGAGCGGTGATGGCGCTCACGGTGGACGCTATGGGTATCACTAACGCGCCGGTTATGCGGACCGCCAGCCAACAGGCTCTGGACAACGGCATCGTACACGTGCCGGAGACTTCGTTGCCGTGGACTAACTCTCCGCACAGGAACGTCTATCTCGCGGGACATCGGCTCGGCTGGCCGGGCACGGGGAGTCGTCTGATCTTCTACAACCTCAACCAACTCTCGAAGGGAGACGAGGTTCTCCTCAAAGACCGGCGGGGCAAACGCTACCGCTACAAAGTCGCCGAGAAGCTGATTGTAAATCCCAGCGATCGATGGGTGATGGGCCAGGAACTGAACCGCGACATGGTAACGCTCCAGAGCTGCACCGGCCCCAACTTCAGCAAACGACTCATAATCCGGGCGGATCGGGTATGAGACGCACCGTCCCTCCGCTACTGGTGAGGCTCTGCTTGCTAGCCGCCGCGCTCTCCCTGATGACTATATTGTCGGTCACGGTGGCGACGCCTCTTCACAGCGAAACCGGAGGGTATATCGAGGAGCTCAGCTACTCGGAGCCGATGGCTGTAGAGCGTCCCGTCGCCGGGGCGAAAGGCTTCGAGGACTCCGAGCGGCCCAACATCCGGCCTGAGCCCGCCATCGCGCCGGAGATCCGAAAACTAAAGCTGAAAATATCGCAACAACTGAAAGCGGAGCAGCAGAGAGCGCAGCAGCAAGCGGCGGCACGCCAGGAAGTGGCACGCCAGGAAGCGGCGCGACAAGAGGCAAAGCGCGCAGAAGCTGAGCGGCGAGAGGCTCAGCGGCAGGAGGCCGAGCGTGAAAAGGCGGAACGTCAGGAGGCGCAACGGCGAGAGGCGCAACGGCAAAAGGCAAAGGCTGAAGCAGAGAAGGCCGCACAGGTCGCCGCGACGCGGAAAATACAGTCGCTTCCGGCTGAGGCGTCAGAAAGATCTCAGGCTCGACCCCCCGCGAAGAGCCAGCCTGCTGCCCGGCGTCCGGCTCCGCGCGGGGGTAAGATGGCGCTTACCATAGAGGACATCGGGCTCCGCAACAGCCCGATAGAGACCTCGGACGAGCAGCAAGTTTTGGACCGCGGCCTGATGCACCTGCCACAAACCTCCCAGCCCTGGGAGCGGGACAAGGCCCGTAACGTCTACGTGGTGGGCCACCGGATGGGATGGCCCGGAACCAAGAGCTGGAAGATCTTCTACCGCCTCGACGAGCTAAAGAGCGGCGACCAGTTGGTCCTAACCGCCGGCGACGAAACCTATCGCTACAAAGTCACCGAAAAGTTCGTCGTCACACCCTGGGACGTATGGGTCACGGACCCGGTCAAAGGCCGTGACCTCCTCACCCTCCAGACCTGCACCGGACCCAACTTCGACCAACGCCTCATAATCCGCGCCGACCGCGTGTAGAGCAGTCAGTTAGTCAGCATTTCAGGTGTGAAATCGCCATCGTCGGTTGGGTTATGCGACAATGAGTTTGAGGCGTAGACGGTAAAGCTAGACAAGGTAAGACAATGAAGGTGAAAGTAACAAAAGATGGGCTGCTGATACCCAAAGAGGTGGCCGAACGTCTCGGCTCGGATGAAGTCGAGGTTTTCGAGGAACCGGGGCGACTGTTGATCGTCGCGGGCACGGCTTCTCCGGGTCGAGTAGGAGTAGGTTCGGAGAGTCAGGAAGATCCGATCCTCGGGCTCGGTAGAAATCCGGTGCGTACCGGTGTCCGAGACGGTTCGACTAACCACGACCGTTACCTCTACGACGCGGGTGATTGATCCGGCCTCGCCGGGTGCTGCGGTCTTCGTTGATACCGGCTACCTCATAGCGTTGGAGGACGCCGACGACGATAACCACGTGGCCGCGATAGAGCATCGAGAGAGTCTCCGGGAAATACCATCTCTGACGACCACTTCATACGTCGTGGACGAGGTGGTGACCTTCTTCAGCGTGCGGGGCCAACACGGCAAAGCTGTCGAGTTGGGCGCGGCGCTGCTCTCCAGCCCGTCCGTAATGATGGTACACGTAACGGAGGATCTGCTCGGGCGCGGTCTCGACCTCCTGCGGGAGCGGCCGGACAAGCGCTACTCTCTGACCGATTGCGTATCGTTCGTCGTGATGCGCGAGCGCGGGATCTCCGTGGCGTTCGCCTTTGACAGACACTTCACACAGGAAGGCTTCGCGAGGGAGCCGCAAGGGAGATGAAAGGGAGCTTACCTTTGTCTTCCTTCAGACCTGCACCGTCCCAAACTTCGTCCAACGCCTCATAATCAGCGGCTCATCAACTGTTGGGCGGCGGATCGATACATGCGCTAACATGCGATTTGTAGGGGTTAACGACAGGAGAGCCAGCATAAGGGGAGGATAGGCAGATACCTATGGATAACCGGCAAACACAAATGATCAACGAGGCGGCAAAGGAGTTCGCCGGGGCGATCAGGGATTCTCTTCGGACCGTGTCCGGCAGATCGAAGGAAACCCAGGAGCGCGTTCGCACCCTGACCCAGAATTTCTTCGAGTCCGCCAACAAAGAGTTGCAGGCCCAGGCCGAGAGCAACCGGGCGACCGCGGGACAGCTTACCGAACAGACTAGAAAACAGCGGGAGGCTATCGGAGATCTCTCCAGGGAGTCTTTGAACGCCTACAAGGACTTTCTGAATAGAGTGACTTCCTATCACCAGACGAACCTGGAGCGGGCCCAGGGCAACGTGCAGGAGGGCGCCCGGATGGCCTCGGAGTCAACCGAGAGGGCGGCAACCTCCATGCAGGTAGCCGCAGAAGGACATCCCGGGGTGCCAATATCGGACTACGACGAAATGAACGTCGGTGAGGTATCCACCCAACTTGAGGGACTCTCCGAGGATGAGCTAAGTCGCGTACGCGACTACGAGACCCAAAACAAAAACCGCCGGACCGTCATCGAAGAGATCGACCGGAAGATGGCAGACACCCCTTGAGGGACGCTTCTTACAGCGGATGGCGGAAGGATTGACCTTACACAATTCGAGGCCTTCTCATCGCAGTACCGGGCCCAAAAAAGCGGCCAGCCCGTAAGCTGACCGCTGAAAACCGATAGCTTGTCGCTGCTCTACGCTGCGTCTTCTTCCATGTCCTCGGAGTACGAACCGGAGCGGGCGGCGCCGTTCAGCTTG
>JBARZO010000032.1:0-3473 GCA_049650165.1 Rubrobacteraceae bacterium | reverse complement strand
TGCCGGTGGGCGGCTTCTTCTGCAACGGGGAGATTGGGCCCGTCGGCGGCGCCACCTTCCTCCACGGATACACTTCCTCCTTCGGTCTCTTCCGGCCGAAATAAATTCCTACATATAGCGACTTTGTAAGTTTTATTAAAAAATTGTTAAAAAAAGCTTCAAATAGTGAATTAGTTGTGCTATATAGTTCATGTCGGCCAGCGAAGTGGGAGGCGTTAATGCTCGGTGAGCAGGTAGCGGTACGGATGGAAGTTTCTCGGGAGAGCCGGGCGTATCGGAGCGGCTGGGAGGATGGCCGTTTCGGAACGACGGGGGCTTTTTCTTCCAACGTAGATCTCGTAGCTTTCGAAGATATGGAGCGCCTCGCCTACTACCGGGGGCATCGCGAGGGGCGGCGAGTTCGTGAGATGTTAAAGGGTACGGCCAAGTTCGCCTAAACGTCGGTAGCGTCAACCGGATACCGACGAAGTTTTCTTCCTCCTGAACTATGGATCTTCCGTAATCAAAGAACAACCGAAAGCTTCTACCTACTCAGCACTAACACCCCACCACAAAAACTTTAGCAGCTTCCCTGCCGGAGACTCTATTCCAGATTCGGGACAAAAGACCTAATGCAACTTTGAACCGGTGCGTTTTATCCTGCGGCTCTGGAGTCCGGCGCCCGTATGGGGTAATGGGTGGGAAAGGGAAAGGAAGGAGTATACGAACGCCGGGTACGGAATTGTCGCCCCGTAGGGGGTGAAAGTCAAGGAGACTCACCTTAGGGTTGTCTTCCCGTTGCATTTGTTGAGGTTTCTACTGGTTACAGTTTGCTCCATGCTCTGTAATAGGCTTCCTGATTCACCGAAAACCACAAGTACATTCTTCGTAATCGCACACCGGAAAAATTTCTCAAAATACGCTTGACACTTCAGAACATATATGTAAACTGCACATATAGGAAGTTGGTAAGCAATTACGGAGGTAATGCAATGGCTGAAGTTAAGAAGATGAACGAGACGGTCGAGAAGATGGCGCAGACCACCAAAGATTCGTACCAGACGATGATCGACCACACCATTGGTTTGCAGGAGCGGAACGTGCGCTTCGCCCAGGGTGTCGTAGACAACTCCATCAAGGAGCTTCGTCAGCAGTCCGAGAGCAACCGGGCGATGACCCAGGAATTGGTCGAGCGGGCCGAGAATCAGCGGAACGCTTTCCAGAGCCTGGTCGAGCAGAGCGTTGACGCCTACATGGATCTGGCCTACGCCCCGCTCTCCTACTACAAGGAGGGCCTCGAGTACGCCAAGAAGGCCACCAAGTAACTAACTTTCGTACTGGAGGGGATTCCGCGAAAGTGAGCCGGGCCTTACAGGTCCGGCCTTTTCTATGCCAGAAAACGCTCGTGAATCTCGTGATGGCGGATGCATATGCTGTCTGGCTACACCCTCACTCTATCTCTTCGACCCTTCCATTGCTGGAGCTGAATCTGTAGTCCGTATCATCATCTTTGCCAGCCCAGTAAGCTGTTGCTGACCATTCTTCAGCGTTGGCTGTTACGTCCTTGAATTCCACATTGCTGCTCTTTTTAAAACCGTGGCTATTTAGTTTGGCGAGGTCGCAGTCTGTGAAGTCGCCGTTGTTTTCGACTGAGCAGGAGTTGGCGGCTGTGGCGGCGTTTCTGAGGTCGCTTTGTACGCTCGCGGCCTGTGCTTGGGTGCGCTGATTCAGGAATACCGGGATAGCTATAGCCGCCAGAATGCCTATGATAATGACCACGACCAGCAGTTCGATCAGGGTGAAGCCCCGCTCGTCCCGCATTGACCGGTGAAGCTCTTCGAGTCTCTTTGCAAAGAAATGTAGCATGCCGCTTTCCTACCTCCCCAATTCCATGTCAACACTCCTATTACTTTTAAACCCATACGCCGAGACTTTAAACATCTTTTTGGCCGTATTAATGGGATACGTAGAAGGTTTTCGGAAAGATATTGAAGGGGCCGAGACTCGAACCATCGGAGAATTGGATTTGGAAGAGGGGTATTGTGGTCCGGCGCGAAAAGTTTATAGGTTGAGTTTGCGGAGGTTACAGTCTGCCGGAACGGATGATGCCTACGAGTAGGACGAGACCGAGGATGGCGGCGAAGACGAAGCCGGCGAGGCCGAAGACGCTGACGCCCAGGAGGGTGGCCCCGCTCTGAGAAAAAATGCCGAGCATCGAGGAGCCGAGGATGAGGGCGGCGATCAGCACGGCGATGACGAGGCGGTTGGCGAGGATGTCCACCTTGGAGATCAGGTCGTCGAGGCCTTCGTGGCGGAACTGAACCTCGACCTCGCCGTCTTTGAGTTCGTTGAGTAGAGCGTGGATCTGGCGCGGGTAGTCCGCGTAAGTGTCGGGTTGGGCGAGACGGCGGGCGGTGCGTTGAATGAGGTACGCCGGGTCCCGGAAGCGGGAGATCACGTTCTCCGCGCCCTCGGCGGCGGCGAGTGTCCCGACGTAGCGGGGATCGTCCGGTCGTTGGCCGAGCTTCTCCGCCGCGACGAGCGAGTCCAGCATCTGGGCTAACTCCGACGGGAGCTTTGCGGCGCCTCCGTGGAGAGCCTGCAGGCCGCGGGCCCGGATCGCCTCCAGCGAGTGCTCCCTCCACAATGGTCCGCCCAGGGCGCCCAGGGTTTCGCGCAGCTCGCGCCGGAGGTCGCCGGGATCCTTCGGGATGACCACGCCGGCGGCCCTCATCGAGTTGATAACACCTTCCACGTCCCCGCGCCGGACGGTAGCCAGGACCTCGGCCACACCCCGCATCCGCTCTGGATCTAGGGCGAAAACTTCCGTCGGGTCCGAGAACCAGACGCCGTCCTCCCCGGCTACAAAGCGTTCCGGCCTCGTGTCCGCGAAGAAGATGCCCTCTTCCACCGCCAGTTGTACGAGCGCCCCGGATGTCCCCCGGTACATGGAGGACTCCATCGACTCGGCGGAGGCGGGGGCTTCGAGAGTTATGCAGCGGCTCGTGGAGTAGTCCCGGTACACCTCCGGAATGCGCAGGGGGAAATCGTCCAACTCGCGGAGGCGACGTATCGTCTGGGCGGCGAAGTGCAGGTCCCGGCGCTGGGTGGCCTGCGCAGCGAACTCCGTCACCATCTCCGAGGGGTTGGTCGGCAGTTGGTCCCCGATCCTGCGCCGCGTCACATCGGCCACCGGGCGCATCGCCAGGAGGTCCCGGCGTATCCCCGGACGGTTCACCACCACGAGCGCCGGACGGTCCCCCGGCAGGCTCGCCCGGTGCGACTGCGTAAACGCCCCAACTCGTACCGGCAATTCTTCGAACTCCAGAAACAACCGCTTCAGGGTGTTTCCCAGCTCCTTCTCCACGATCGTTCGTACTTCATTCGGGGCGATGGGTGTCAGGGGGACGTAGGCCTGGTCCAACTCCGCGGCTATATCCCGTGGGATGAGATCCCGGCGACCCGCCAGGAAATGACTCAGCTCGACGTAGTTC
>JBARZO010000031.1:0-4306 GCA_049650165.1 Rubrobacteraceae bacterium | reverse complement strand
ATCCCGAACTCTGGCAGGACGTGCTGCTGTGCGAGTCGTTCGATGAACCCGAACTTCCCGAAGGCGGATACTCCGAGACCCACTACGCCTAGTGGCATGAGCAGAAGGAGCTGGGAGGTGAAGGTCTCGATCCTCCACTCCAAAGAGAGGACGGCTGCGAAGAAGTATGCGGCGGAGGTGATGATGGCGGCGACGTAGCCCCGGTCCCGGACCGGGATCAGGTCCACCGTCATGCCAAACGTCGCGGGCACGCCAACGCCCAGGACTATCGCGGCGGCGAAGATCCAGACGAGAAACGCCTGTTCGGTTCGGATGTATTGCGCCACCACCGTAAGCAAAGTTTGTACGAGCACCACCGCGAAAGCCACCCGCAGCTTGACGACGAAGCGCTGGCCCCACCCTCGCTTGAGCATCACCCATCCGAAGACGAGTGCGGTGGCGCAGGTGATCAGGGCCAGGTAAGCCATGCTCCTCGCTAGCTCCCGCTCGTTCATGCCGATCAGTCGCTCGCCCAAATCGAACAGGCCCAGTTGTACGAACGTGAGGTTGTAATAGTAGCCTGCAGCCATCATCCCGACGAACAGGAAGTAGCCGGAGAGGGTAGTCCAGTTGCGCTCTTGTAGGTATCGGAACAGGTCCACGATTCTATGTCACCGACCTCCTGACATTTGCTCCAGCCAGGGCGCGCGTCACCGCCGAAACTCGTAGGAGATCTCGGTAATGTGCCCCCGCCAGTACGGCTTCGACCCGTCGGGTAGGAGCCATGCTACCTCGCCATCGAGCGGCACCCGCATACCGCCTCTATCTTGATAGTTCCAAAACCGACCCTGCCAGGGCGCCGGGACGCTCTCGCCGTCCACCATCCGGCCGCGAGCCTCCGCCCGCACGGTGTCGATGAGACCTTCTTCGGTGAACGTGAAGAGCATGGTTATGTAAATATCGCCTTCGGTCAACGTGGCAGACGCTGAGCGATCATCCTTGGCCTCCCAACGCACGCCCTGACTGGGTAGCAGCGCTGTGGGGTACCAGGCAGCCTCGGCAAAGAAGCGCATCAGTTCAGCCTCGGCTACGTCGTCGGCGCCACGGATGTCGACCACCGGAAAGAGCCCGAGCAGAGAGGCGTGCAGGATGCCTTCGCCCGCCACGTAGGCGTCGTGCACCCGCACGGGCAGGCCCGGCATCATCGCGACGCTCCCGTCCCAATCAAAGCCCGGCCGCTGGGTAACCACTTTCTGATCCGAGGTAAAGGGCTTCCACTGGTCACTCGTATCACCCATGTTGAAGGTGCCCGTGTGTCGCACGCGCACGCCGCCCACCATCGGTTGCCCATCCTCAAGCACCGCGCGAAAGTAGCGCTGCACCGGAGTGGGCAAGCCTTCCAACTCACTGAAATCCACGTACGGCGGCCGGACCGGCACCTGGGCCGCATTCAGCCGTTCTCGAAGCTCCTGCGTGCCGGCGTTCCAGCGATGCGCTCCGTAGAGGCGGGCACCTATCAGGAGGGCGACGAGGACAAGTATGGAGGTGAGGACCCTCAGCGTCTTAGTGCTATTCGAGGGAGATTTCACGCCGTGCAGCATACCAAAGACCGGAATCCGGCCACGTTCTCTCAAGAAGTTAAAAAGCCTCACGAGATCATTCCACCACCAGTCTGCGTTCTTCTCCGATCAGCAAGTCTTCCACAACCTTGCCCCGCGAGTCCTTAGCTCCTTCGAGATCCACCGCGCACAGCTCCCAGAAGAGGAGATCCCGCGCCGAGAAGGAATCCGAAGTCGTACCAGTTTCCGCTACGCGCTTCGTTGTAGAACGGGAACTGCTCCCAGCCGCCGAACACGTGAACGATAAAGACGATCCAGGCCGTAAGTCCGTTCCAGAACCCCCAGAGTAAGTCTGCCCACCACACGATATTCTCGCCTCCTTCGAAATGTTTCTATTGAACTTAACGCACAGTAAACAGGCCGTCATGATCAAATTTGATGGGCTTGCTAAGCAAGGTTGCTCAACCCGATCAAAACGTTGCCCGAACCGACTCGGTAGTGGCACGCAGCGACCGCTAAGCCCGAGCGACGCAGCGGGGAGATAAAGAGCTTGCTCCAATAAGAACGTCTACGCCGCTGCAACACGAAGCGGCGTAGACGTGGTTCGATCAACTGTTTGCTGTGACGCGGTTATTGTCGAGGCTACCTTCTTCTCCGGGCATGAGTACCTCGGTCACCGCCCCCTTACGGGTCAACATGGACTTGCGATTGATGACCACGATGACCACCGCGGCGATAATCCAAATGAGCGTGTCCCAGGGCTGAGCATCGGGCATTATCGGGTTCATCGCCTGGAAGTGGAACAGGACCGCTATGAGGATGCTGCCCCCCGCCGCGTTGAACATCGGCGTCAAGACTACCGAGAGCATCACTACCCCGACGAAGAACGGTACGAACGACCAGGTACTCTGCGGGGTTCCGCTCAGAAGGAATGCCGGCGCATGCCAGGTTGCCCACGCCACACCCAGGATCAAACCTGACCACAGCGGCGCCAACCGGCGCTGTAGAAGCGGCAGTCCCACGCCGCGCCAGCCGAGCTCCTCGATGGGGCCCAGCAACAATGCGAAGGTCAACGCCGACAGCGTAGCGTACAATGTGGAGAACGGAAACGGGTCCGTGAAAGTGCCACTTATGGCGGCGCCCACATAGACGATGGCTGGTATGCCGATCACCAGGAACACCCACCAGGGAACCGGCATCCGCCACAAGGTGAGGCGCCGGAAGAAGTTACCAAGACCTCTAAGACCGTAGTGCCACCAGACCAGCAAGACACCGGCGATACCCGGTGAGTAAACGGCCAGGATGAACAAAGGGTTCGTGGAGTTCAATTCGCCGAAGATCGCCTCGATCTGGTCCGGCAAGAGGATCAAGAGCGCGAGAACGCCCCATGACAACCCGAACGTGAGACCGAAAAACGGAACGAGTGCCCTAACGCTCATGCCCCGCCGAGTCTTTTCGGCCGTCGCCCCGGAATCCCCCCTCCGGCTAACTCCTCGACCTTTAGTGACGGTCTTCATCTCTTGCCTCCTTTCTGCCCCGGTATCCGGGGCTGCATAAGAAATGTGCCGCAGATTTCATGCTCTGCCATGACACACATTGATCATCTTTCTGGTGCAGGTTGATCAAACTATTTGCTTCTGCCCGCTTCCTTGGACGATGGCTTTCATGAGCTTTCTCCTTAGTGCTTTGATCAAGCGCTACTTATTAAGGCAGACTTTCCTATCTAGACCGACTCATCGAATGCTCATAAGCTCGCATTACTGATCCAGGCTTTCTTTCGAAACTACGTTTACCAGCAGATCCTGATACTTCTCATTTTCTTCAAAGATTGGCATGTGCGCCGACTCTTCAAAAATAACGAGGGTTTTTCCTTTTTCAGCATCTAAACGATTGTAGAAATCTTGAACTTGAACTGTAGGAACAATCATGTCGTGTCTACCTGTTAAGAAGTATATAGGCACCTCGATAGATCGTATTTCTTGTGTAAAATCGACGGCTTTTATTTCCTCCCACCTGGCATTCATCGTGAAATTCAATCCCTTCCTATTCGCGGTGTTCAGTCCTTCTGCTAATGAATACTCAGGGGAAGTCAAATAACTTACGCCTACTATTCCTATGTTCACCATAGGGTTGTTATGGATTAAGCCTCCATATCGAAGAACATGTTTGGCCTTTTCAAAGATTTTTTTGGGTGTTTCGTAGGGTGGCGGACCAATTGCTTTTATGGCATCTTGTGTTTTCGAATTCCCAGATTTTTCTGCTTCTTCAACGGCAAAATCGTACGATAGCCGTTGTTGTTCGTAGTCGTTGACAACTTGGGCCACGCCGACGTAGGCATGAATCTTCTCTGGGTATTTGTGGGCAGTTTTGAGGCCAATGGGCGTTCCCCCTGAGTGGGCGACAAGAAACACTTTTTGGACGTTAAACCTGTTTCGCACATGATCAATCAACTCATTACAGTCTTCAACCAATCGGTCGAAAGTCATTGAATCAACCAGGAGGTCGTTAGTATACGACTTGCCCGCCCCTCGTTGATCCCAATGAACGACCGTGAAATGGTTGATCAGTTCAGCATCTAAAATACGCGAACTCGACATACCCATCACTGGTTCACCAGGCCCGCCGTGCAAGAATATCAGGATTGGATTGTTTTGATCCGCACCTCTGATAAATATCCATTGCTTTAGACTGCCCAGGGTGATCTCCTCTAATGAACTTATGCCATTGGGAGTTTCAATTTTGGTCGAACTTCTCAAGTAGGATCGGTA
>JBARZO010000030.1:0-4115 GCA_049650165.1 Rubrobacteraceae bacterium | reverse complement strand
GAAGTGGTCTACCCGCACCGCGTCGTAGAGCGTGAGCGCCATACGCATCCTCTCCACCCACCAGGAGTAGCCGCTTTCCCGCAACGCCTCCCAGTCGTAGAGGGGATTACCCCAGAGCTGGCCGGTCTCCGAGAAGTAGTCCGGTGGGACGCCGGCCACCGCCGTCGGGTTCCCGGAGGAGTCCAGGAAAAAGAGGTCCTGGTTCGCCCAAACGTCGGCGGAGTCGTGGGCGACGAAGATGGGGAGGTCCCCGATCACCTCGACCCCAGCTTCGTTGGCCGCTTTCTTTACGTACTCCCAATGCCGGAAGAAGAGGTACTGAGAAACCTCGTGGAACCGGATCTCCTCTTCCAACTCCCAGCGAGCCTCTTTCAAAGCGTCGGGACGGCGCTTCGATATATCTTCGTCCCACTGGTTCCAGGGAAGCCCGCCGTATTTGCCTTTGAGCGCCATGTAAAGCGCGTAGTCCCCGAGCCAGGTTTCGTGCTCCTCCTGAAATTCCCGGAAGTCCTTGTCGAGCTTCATCCTGCCGTGTGCTTCTCGCAATAGTTTGGTTTTGGCGGAGATGACCGCCGGGTAGTCGACCGGGCCGTGGGGTGTTTCGGGTACGTTGGAGGTCAGCAGGCCGTCTTCAATCAGGCGCTGGGTGCTGATCAGGAGCGGATTGCCTGCAAAGGCCGAGTAGGATGAGTACGGTGAACCGTCTCCCCCTGTCGGGTTCAGGGGCAATATCTGCCAGAGTCCCTGTCCGGCTTCACTAAGGAAATCTACGAACTCCAGCGCCTCCGGCCCCAACTCTCCTATACCGTAAGGACCGGGGAGAGAGGTGGGGTGGAGCAGGATACCGGCGGAACGTTCGGAGTTTTTCATCCGGCAGATTCTAACTGGCTGGGGCGGGCGCTGCTCGTCTTCTAGTCCACGATCTGGCGTGTAAGATGAGAAGCGTCGAAGTACGCCATAAAGCGTTTAACTTTGTCGTCCTCTATCTCCAAAATGCTGACACCTTCGTAGGAGATGGTCTTGCCCTCTTCGGTCGCCTCAGTGGTCCATTCAAGGGCGGCCCGGCCATCAGCGGCGAAGATGTTGCGGAACGTGGACTTCATCTCGTCGAACGTCTTGCGGTACTGGGTCCAGAACTCGCGCGCGCCGTCTTGCCCGTGAAACGTCTCGGGTACGGCGACGTTGCCGACCTCGCAATCTTCGGAGAGAATATCGAGCATCGGCTCCAGGTCCTGATCCTCCTCGACTTTCCACAAGGCTTCTTTGAAGTTTTCAGCGACTTCCTGGGACAAAACGACCTCTTTCTCACAATGGTTGGTTTACCGGACAAGCCTATCTCTTACCCGGTAGTGAGGACTGTAAAAGCACACCCAGGAAGGGCGCCAACCGCTGATTTTAACCGCGCGGGGTCTCCTCGATTTCGACCCGCTCGATGGCGTCTCCCGGTTCCCGGTCGCGCTGCGGGTCTCGCTCCCGGAGGGCGTAAACTACGTCCATACCCTCCACGACCTCACCGAAGATCGCATGTTTGCCATCCAACCACGGCGTCGCCCCGTGCGTGATAAAGAACTGCGAACCACCGGTGTTCGGCCCGGCGTTCGCCATCGAGAGCATGCCCGGCTTGTCGTGCTGGAGGTCCGGGTGGAATTCGTCCGGGATACGATAGCCTGGACCACCGGTTCCCGTGCCGGTCGGATCTCCGCCTTGCGCCATGAAATCCTTTATGACGCGATGAAAAGTGGTCCCGTCGAAGTATCCATCCCGCGCCAGGAACACGATGTTATTGACCGTAACCGGGGCTTCTTCCGCAAAAAGTCGTACTTTCACCAACCCTTTCTCGGTGACGAAGTTGGCGAAGTACTCGCTGCCGGGATTGAGGTTCATCTCGGGCGGGTTGTCGTAAGTGTTTTGAGCCATCTGTGCCTCTCAAAGATCGTTTTCAGAACGAGCGCCCATGCTACCTCATCGTAGAGCCGTAGGCTGTGAGGTTTGTGCGTACCAACGAGGCTGGTTGAACTAATCCTCGAACTCGTCGTCTAGTTCGTCCAACCACTCTGACTCCGGTCCGGCGTCCGGGCGTGGGGGTTCTCCACCCAGCAGGCGTAGGGTGAGTATGCCGCCGGCTATGAGAAGTTCGTCGAGGGCTTCGGTGAGGTGCCGGTCGGTCACTATGAGCTCTCCGCCTTCTTCCGCGGCGAATAGCGCGGCCCGGCGCAGCAGTTCTTTTATGAACGATGCGCTGACGCCTTCGGTACGCGAGATCACGGTTTCGGGGTCTTCTAGTTGTATCTCGAGTCCTTCGCCGTAGAGGTTTAGGAGGCGGCTTCGGCAGTCGGCGTCGGGCAGTGGGATTTCTATTGCCTGATCTATGCGTCCGGGTCGTGCGGCGAGCGCGGGTTCGAGCAGGTCGGGACGGTTCGTGGTGAGCGCGAAGATGACATCGGCGTCTTCGGCGAGGCCGTCCATCTCGTTTAGAAGCTCGAAGAGCAGCGGATTTTCACCCATGTCTCCCATGCCGCGTTCTTCGGCCACAAGGTCCACGTCTTCGAGGACGACCATCGAGGGCTGAAGGTTGCGGGCGAGCTCGCAGGTCGGGGCGACCAGCTCGTAACTACTCCCGGATAGGATGAGCACCGTGCGGCCCGGCATCTGGCCGACGAGATACATGGCCGTTAGCGTCTTTCCGGTTCCCGGCGGACCGTAGAGCAACAACCCGCGCTTTAGGTGCCGGCCCGCCGCCAATAGTTGCTCCGCGTGCTTGCTGAAGCCGACCGTCTGGCGCTCGACGCGCTCCAGAACGCCCTCTGGCAATATGACCGCGTCGCGTTCGGTGTCCGGCAACGCCGGGAACTCGACCATCGCGCCGCCTTCTCCAAAGGGACCGTGCGGGTTGCCGAGGGCGAGCACCTGTCCGCGGTAGACGTTGTGGTTCTTTATGCCTTCACGGATCTCCACAAGAAACGCCGCCGACTGCTCCGGCTCGGGCGCCATCACTTCGATCCGGACCTGCGGCGTATCGTCAAACTCGCTGGAGATGCTCACCGTGACGGCGAGGGAATGTTCACCGTCGCGTAGTAGATACAGACCATGCTGCACGCAAGCCCGTACCTGATCCCGCCCGACGGCGACGTTCACGTAGTTGACGGGGCCGGGCTGCGGAACCATGCCGCCCTCTACGAGTCCTCCTCGCATGGGCGTCACCAGGTCGGACAGGCCGATGCCGGCGTAGCGCTTCTGTTCGGCCGTCACGCCGACCAACTCCGCCGAGCGGCCTTCGACGGAGAGCCAGGCGTCCAGGGCGGCCTGGACGTTCGGGTGCTCAATCGTGGACACACCCTCGTTGGTGATGGGCAACGCACGGGGGTCGGCGCCGAGATGTTCGGCCAGACGGGCCACGAAGGGAGCGTCTTCGGCCTCCCGGCTATTTACGGACTCCTCCAAAAAAGCCAGGAAAGCACGCCCGAAGGCGGCCGGGGAAAGCGGCGGTTCGTCGTTCATAACGGCTCCTTACAACGCGTAGTCTCCGGTGTGGGCTTCTTCCAGGTAGCGGGCCAGCAACGTTATGCACGCCTGCACGTCGTCCGCGTTTACCATCTCGTTTACGGTGTGGACGTAGCGGCAGGGGATGGAGAGGGTGATGGCGGGGATGCCGCCGTGGAGGCGTTGTACGCCGCCGGCGTCGGTGCCCCCGAAGGGGAGGATCTCCATCTGGTGGGGGATTTCTTCGCGTTCGGCGATGGTTTGGAAGTGTTCGACGAGCTTCGGGTGGGCGATGAACGAGGAGTCCATGATCTTGATCGCCGCTCCTTTCCCTAGCTCCGTTATGGTGTTCTCGTTTCCGCCGCCGGGCACATCCATCGCCAGCGTAATGTCCAGCGCGATCACAACCGTCGGCTCCAGCCTCGATCCGCTGGCCGTCGCCCCGCGGAGGCCGACTTCTTCCTGGGAAGTGGCGACCGCGTGGATCGTGGCTTCGTGCTCGCCCATCTCCCGAAGCGCTTCAAGCATCACGAAAACCCCGATGCGGTCGTCCATCGCCTTTGCCATGTAGCAGTCCCCGACCTTCTCCAGCGTCCGGTCCATAGTCGCGTAGTCCCCGACGCGCACCTTCTCCT
>JBARZO010000029.1:0-4916 GCA_049650165.1 Rubrobacteraceae bacterium | reverse complement strand
CCTTATAGACATACTCAGCACCCCGGCCATCCTGGTCGGGATAATGGCCCTTGTAGGCCTCCTGGCACTCAACTCTCCGACGTCGGACGTCGTAAGCGGTACTCTCAAGACCATTATCGGATTTCTGGTTCTTACCGGAGGCGCCGGAATACTCGTCGCAGCCCTCGATCCCTTAGGACAGATGGTTGAGGAAGGCTTGGGCCTTCAGGGCGTCATTCCAACTAACGAGGCCGTCGTCGGCCTGGCCCTCGAAGACTTCGGGGCCCGAACCGCGGGCGTCATGGGGCTCGCTTTTGTCGTGAACCTCATACTCGCCCGCGTGACTCCCTTGAGCTACGTCTTCCTCACCGGCCATCACGTACTCTTTATGAGCGCCCTGGCCACCGTGGTGCTGAGCTCCGCCGGAATCGGAGGAGTGAACCTGCTCCTCATAGGCGCGCTCATAGTCGGCAGCCTGATGATAATCTTGCCCGCACTCCTCATGCCGTTCGTCAGGAAGATAACCGGCGGCGACGATATCGCAATCGGACACTTCGGAACCCTGAGCTACTTAACAAGCTCCTTCGTTGGCAAAGCCGTCGGAAACCCCGAAAAGAGCACCGAAGATGTGGAAGTTCCGAGAAGCCTCTCGTTCTTCCGGGACAACCTTATCTCGACGGCGGTCGCCATGCTGCTCGTGTACCTGGCCTTCGCCATATTAGCCGGCCCCGCTTTCGTCGCGGGCCTGAGCGATGGCGACAACCCGTTCGTCTTCGCCGCTATACAGGCTTTGACCTTCGCCGCCGGAGTGTGGGTAATACTGGTGGGCGTCAGGATGATACTGGGCGAGATAGTACCGGCCTTCGAAGGTATCTCGCAGAAGATCATTCCAAACGCCGTGCCCGCCCTCGACATACCGATAATCTTCCCCTACGCCGGTACGGCCGTACCCATCGGCTTTGTCGCCAGCGCGACCGCCGGTGTTGTGGCACTCCCGCTACTCGGGCCTATTGGGTTGGCACTAATTATTCCCGGCATGGTGCCCCACTTCTTTGTCGGGGGTGGCGCCGGAGTGTTCGGGAACGCGACCGGCGGGCGCCGCGGGGCCGTCGCGGGGGCTTTCGCCAGCGGCCTCATAATAACCTTCCTCCCGGCGCTGTTGCTCGGCTACATGGGGGATCTCGGGCTCGCCAATACCACCTTCGGGGACTCAGACTTCGCGTGGGTCGGGATACTGCTGGGTTCCGTCGCAAACCTGGGCGTCATCGCAGTATGGGCCCTCACGATCGCCTTCGTAGCCTTCGCCTTCGCGCTGGGCTATTTGTTCCCCGTCCTGCGCCCCCACTACTATGAGACCGCCGAAGAAGACGAAGAAGAGGATGCTGAGGGAGGTGAAACAGAGAGCGCTGAAGAAGAGGCTGTACAGGAACAGGAAACTTCCACCCGGTCGTAGGCCGGTCGTAAGCCACCTGATCTCAGCCCAGCACCTTGTGAGCTCCCCCGAGAGATTGTCCCTCGGGGGAGACGGTGCGGGTGGGACGCTATCGTTGTCAGTGGCAAGCCGATATACAAGAGGCTTTTCAGCGCCTGGACTGTCCGCCGACTTGTGCCAACTACTTAACTTGATGGGTGTTGGAGGGATCTCTAAGGTAGCCAGGTGAACCATAGAATGGGAGGATAAAAAGTGAAGGAAAAGGAAGTCACCGTAGTACCCGAGGAGGGTCTCCACGCCCGACCGGCGGCGGAGTTCGTGAAGGCGGCAAAGGGCTACAGTTCGCACATAAAGGTGATCAAAGACGGCAAAGAAGCCAACGCCAAGAGCTCGCTTAACCTGATGAGCCTGGGAGCCAAGCAAGGCGACAATCTCACCATCCGGGCTGAGGGAGATGACGAGGAGGCGGCGGCAGAGGCGCTGGCCGAGCTTATCTCTCAGGAAGAAGCATAGAGCGCAGGCGCAGATAAACAATTCCCGGCTGTTGTGATGCACGCGGCAACGATAGAGGTGGTTGTGAAAGGGGTTTTCGGAGGCTCAATGCAGTCGCAAGATCCATATAAGTTCCAGGAGCCCTACTCTAATTTTGTCAACAACTTTCGTGCCGGGACAGCTTTAATAACTTATTGCACAAACATGTTCGTAGGCGTAGACTGCTTGTGAAAGGTAGGTTAAACCCTAACGGATAGAGGGAGAGAATAATGGCACAGGCAGGCACCGCCAACGGCGGAGGCGAGTCGACCGGCACGAGCCTCCGGATGAAGGTCCAGAAGTTTGGCAGTTATCTAAGTGGCATGGTCATGCCGAACATCGGCGCGCTCATTGCGTGGGGTTTGATCACCGCGCTGTTCATACCGGATGGTTGGCTTCCGAACGAGACGCTGGCGCAGCTCGTTGAGCCTATGCTCATCTACCTGCTTCCGCTACTGATCGGCATCAGCGGCGGCCGGATGGTCTACGGGGTGCGCGGTGCTGTCGTCGGCGCTATCGCAACACTGGGCGCCATAGTCGGATCCGACGTTCCGATGTTCCTGGGCGCATTCATTATGGGGCCGCTCGGAGCGTACTTGATAATGAAATTTGACGAGCTTCTCCATGGCAAGGTCAAACAGGGCTTCGAGATGCTCGTAAACAACTTCTCCGCCGGTATCATCGGCGGCGCCTTGGCGATAGTCGGCCTGCTAGGTGTCAGCCCCATCGTCACCGCCCTTAGTAATGCCCTCGGAGCCGGCGTTGAGTTCATAATAAACTTGAATCTCCTGCCCCTCGTAAGCATTTTCGTCGAGCCGGCGAAGGTACTATTCTTGAACAACGCGATCAATCATGGCATTCTCGCGCCACTCGCCCTGGACCAGGCGAGCCAAGCCGGTAAGTCAATACTGTTCCTCGTTGAGACGAATCCCGGGCCGGGTCTCGGGGTGCTCCTCGCATACTGGTTCGTAGGAAGCGGTGTCTCCAGGAATTCCGCCCCTGGCGCGGCGATCATCCACTTCTTCGGTGGTATTCATGAGATCTACTTCCCCTACGTCCTGATGAAGCCGGTACTGCTTCTGGCCGTCATCGCCGGAGGAGCGAGTGGACTCTTTGTCGAATCCCTCTTCGGGGTTGGGCTCGTCTCTACCCCCGCACCGGGGAGCATCCTGGCTATCCTGGCGCTCACTCCTCCCGGAAACTTTATCGGTGTGATTCTGGGTGTTGCTACGGCCACAGCCGTTTCGTTCCTGGTAGCTTCGCCGCTTATCCGCCGTTCCTCCGGTAGCGAAGAGGACGACGATCAACTGTCGCAGGCTACGGAACAAATGCAGGATATGAAGGGCAAGAAGAGCCCGGCGGCCAGCTCCCTTACCGAGAACGGATCCGACGGCTCGAAGGAAAAGACTGGTGTTGCGGCGGTTCCCGAAGCTTCGCACGTCGACTCCATCGTTTTCGCCTGCGACGCCGGCATGGGTTCCAGCGCGATGGGAGCCTCTCTGCTCCGTAAGAAAGTTAAGGACGCGGATCTGGACATCGACGTGACCAACGCCTCGATCGGCGACCTCAAGGGCGATGAGGACATCATCATCACCCACAAGGACCTGACCGAGCGCGCAAAAGAGAAGACGCCGGACGCTGTCCACGTTTCTGTAGAGAACTTCATGAACAGCCCGAAGTACGACGAGGTCATCGAGCAACTCAAGAACGGCGGGGCGAACGGCGCCGCTGCGTCGAACGGAGAGGGTGGAGAAGAAGAGGACGAAAACGGCTCCTTCGACTACTCGGAGATCGAGAAGGTCATCTTCGCCTGTGACGCTGGTATGGGTTCCAGTGCGATGGGCGCGTCGCTCTTGCGGAAGAAGGCGAAAGACGCCGGGCTGGATCTCGAAGTCGACAACTCGGCGATCAATGACCTCACGGGCGATGAGGACGTCATCATTACCCACAAGGACCTTACGGAAAGGGCGAAGTCTAAGGTGCCGGAGGCTCACCACATCTCGGTGGAGAACTTCATGAACAGTCCCAAGTACGACGAGCTCGTTGACGACATCGCCTCTGCCCGGGTCTAGTCGGTCAGGGCATGGCGCAATGGGACTCTCGGCCCGGGAAATACGGCTGATCGAAGTCCTGTTGCGCCATCCTCGGGGCCTCACCGCCGGTGGCATCGCCGACCGGCTCAACGTGAGTACCCGAACCGTTCACCGCGACCTGCAACCCGCCGCGGGATTTCTCGGTTCGCACGAACTGGCGCTCTTGAGGCAGTCGGGCCGTGGTTTGAGCGTCGAGGGTACACCCGAGGCGCGGGAACAGGCACTCGAATCCCTTCACGAGATGGGTCCGGTGAGCCTGCCGCCACACGAACGTCAAGTATCGTTACTCAGCGCGTTGCTCGTGGCAAACCAGCCGATCAAACTGCGGGCCCTGGCGAGTCGTCTCAAAGTTGCTATCGGGACCGTTGGCCGCGACCTGGACGGGTTGGAGGGTTGGCTCGAAGAATTTAGCCTCTCGCTCGTGCGCAAACGCGGCTCCGGGATCGAGGTGTCCGGAACGGAGGACGACCTTCGTCAGGCAATACGACATTTGATCTCCCAAAACCTCGATGAGGCGGAGTTGCTTTCTCTCCTCCAGGAGGCCGAGGAAGGAGCCGGGACCTCATCCTCGGAGAGAGCTGCGGATCGCACAACGGATCAGCTGCTCGGCTTTATTGATGAGGGCCGCCTGAAGCGGGTGACATCTATAACCCGGCAAATGGTCCGCAATTTACCGTACCCGATCGCCGACGAAGCCTTTGCCGATTTCACCGTTCACGTCGCGTTGATGGTCGAGCGGCGCTTGCAGGGTGGAGAGCTCGAGATCAGCGACGAGAAGCTCCAGAGGCTCCAGAAGATGGACGAGCACGCTTACGCCCGGAACCTCGCCGGAGACGTCGAAGAGAACTTTGACATAGCTCTTCCCGAGCAGGAGATCGGTT
>JBARZO010000028.1:0-2188 GCA_049650165.1 Rubrobacteraceae bacterium | reverse complement strand
GGTCCACACACCGACACTCTTTTATTCTCTCCGCCAACCGCAAGGCATCTTCTATGGGGATGCCGAACTTGTCCCGCTGCCGTCCGGTCGTCATGTGATCGTGGGTCCCGGCGTCTACGTCCGGATTGATGCGCAATGCGACCCGGGCGAGCTTGCCGTGCCGGGTCGCCAACTCGTCCAAACGCTCCAACTCCGACGACGACTCGACGTTGAAGAGCAGGATGCGCTCCCCGAGGCCCGCCACAAGCTCGTCGTCGGTCTTGCCCACACCGGCGAATACAACCTTTTTGGGATCAAAGCCCGCCCGCATCGCCCGGTACAACTCGCCGCCGCTCACGATATCCGCCCCGGCCCCAAACGAGGCCAGCGAACGCAACACCGCCAGGTTCGCGTTGGCCTTGACCGCGTAGCAGACCAGATGGTCCAGATCCGCAAACGCCTCATCCAACTTCCGGTACGCTTTCTCAAGCGCCGCGTGGCTGTAGACGTAAGTCGGGGTCCCGGCTCCCTGGGCTATCTCAGAGAGTGGAACCCCTTCGCAGTAGAGCCCGTCGTCCTCGTAGTGGAACTCTTCCAAAACGTACCTCCTCGCGTCCCCGCACCTGAATAGCATCTGCTATATTCTGGCCCCTATAAATGGAGCCTATTAGAAAGAATATACTCCTTGTCGAACCCCGGCGCATGCACAATATGACTGAGTTTCACAAACCCGTCGAGGCCTCCGCGCCTCCCCTGCTGCTAAATCCCGTTTTGGAGGGCGGAGGAGCGTACCCGCTGCTCAAAATGGACGAGCGCCGGAGAGAGTTGGAAGCCCGGGGCGCCGACATCTTTGACTTCGGCACGGGCGACCCCCGCGAGCAAACGGACCAGAGAATCCGGCAGGCCCTCGCAGACAGCATCCCCGAAACCAGCCAATATCCGAGCGTCGCCGGAAACCCCCAACTAAGAGAAGCATTTTGCGGCTGGGCGGAGAGGCGCCACGGCGTCACGCTCGACCCGGCGTCGGAAGTCCTGCCCGCCGCCGGTTCCAAAGAAGCCATCTTCCACGCGCCGCTGGCCTTTCTGCACCCGTCGCACGAACGGCGCGGCGTCGCCTATGGCACACCGGGATATCCGGTCTACGAGCGGGGGACGCTCTTCGCTGGTGGAGAGGCGTTACCGATAGAACTGACGAAGGAGGGCGGATTCCTGCTGCCGGTAGAGAAAGTGGACCCGGAGAAGACGCGCATACTTTGGATCAACTACCCCCACAACCCGACCGGCGCAACCGCGACCCACGAGTACCTGGAAAGAGTCGCGGAGTTCTGCCGCGACCACGACATCTTGCTCTTCTCGGACGAATGCTACAACGACGTCTACTCCGGCGAACCACCGCCCTCCATCCTGGAGATAACCAGAGAACGAACCCTCGCTTTCTGCTCCCTCTCCAAGCGCAGCGGCATGACCGGCTACCGCTCGGCAATGATGGCCGGAGACCCCGACCTGATCTCTGCCCTGAAGAAACTCCGCCCCTCCATCGGGACCGCTTCCCCTTCTTTCGTACAGGAAGCCGCCGTCGCCGCCTGGTCCGACGACGAGCATGTGGAGAAACGCCGCCGCATCTTCGGGGAGAAGCGTAAGCTGTTTCTGGAGTTCTTCCAGCAAGCGGGCCTGGAAGTTTTACCAACGGACGCGAGTTTCTATCTGTGGGTTGCGGCTCCTGGTGGAGACGACGAAGCGTATGCGGTAGAGCTTATGGAAAAGGGTATCGTGGTCGCGCCGGGACGGGCTTTCGGACCTGGTGGTGAAGGTTACGTGCGGGTCGCACTCGTACCGGGGCTGGAAGACTGTCGGACGGCGATAGAGGTTTGGGAAGAGCTAGCCTAGTCAACGGTCCGACCGGCAGCTAAGTGCGGTCGAGTTTAAAGGCATATATCAGCCCAGAGTCGCTAACTCGAATCCGGAGCCAAAAGGATCCAAGAACAGCACACCCTCGATAGTCGCTCCCGGGTTGAAGTCTTCGCTCAAGATCATGGGTATTTCACTGAGACGTGCCGCAGCCCATACCTGTGCATCGTAGTAGGAGAAACTGTGCTCTTGTACTCCGCGCAACGCCTCCGCCACTACTAGCGGGGTTAAAGGGAGCATAGGAAAGGCCAGAGATAGCCTCTCCACTTCTAGACGGACTTCCTCAGGCGCAAGCGGCGGC